>NZ_JANSIQ010000007.1:0-65083 GCF_047502685.1 Synechococcus sp. OH20
CCTCTGGGAGAGGGGCCGGGGGTGAGGGCCATTCCTCTGGGAGAGGGGCCGGGGGTGAGGGCTCTCCCTCTGGGAGAGGGGCCGGGGGATCCTAGCCGACCACAGCCGAACCTGACAAAGTCCGGCTCACCTCTGCTTCCAGGGGCTGAGGCTCGTAGATTTTCAACACGTACTCGGCCACCATGCGGTCGGTGTTGAAAACCGGGTTGAGGGTGCGGATCGCCTCCTTCATGCGGGCAATCCAGCGGCGCGGGATCCCTTGCTCGTCCCGCTCATAGAACATGGGGATCACCTCATACTCCAACAAATCGTAGAGAGAGTTGGCGTCCAAATCGTCTTGGGCAGCGGGATCCAAGCCTTCGATTTCTTGGCCGATGGCCCAGCCATTGCGGCCGTTGTAACCCTCCGGCCACCAGCCGTCCAACACCGACAGATTCAACCCCCCGCTGAAGCCCACCTTTTGCCCTGAGGTGCCAGAAGCTTCCAGAGGGCGTCGCGGGTTGTTCAGCCACACATCTACCCCCTGCACCAAGTTGCGACCGACATAGGCATCGTAATTTTCAATGAAGGCGACCCGGTTGGCCACCTCAGGGCGATTGGACCATTCCACCACCCGTTGGATCAGGCGCTTGCCCCCCTCGTCCCGCGGATGGGCCTTGCCGGCAAAGATAATCTGCACAGGATACTCTTTATTGGTGAAGATGCGGGTCACTCGCTCCAGATCGCGCAGGATCAAATCTCCTCGCTTGTAAGTGCTGAAGCGGCGGGCAAACCCAATCGTCAGGATCTTGGGATCCAACAACTGGTTGACCGCCTGGATACGCTCATTGCTTTCGCCGCGGTTGCGCCGCGCCCGCAACACCCGGTGGCGGGTAAAAGACACCAACCGCTCCCGCAGGGCTTCCTTGCGCCGCCACAGCTCCTCATCGGGAATTTCTTCCACCTTGGCCCACAGTTCCGGATCCGACACCCGCTCCGGCCAGTCGGGGCCCAAGTACTGATCGTAGAGGTTCCAGAAGAGGGGGGAAACCCAGGTGCGGGCGTGCACCCCATTGGTAATAGAGCTGATGGGCACCTCATCCACCGACCGCTCGGGGTAGAGCACATGCCACATCTCGCGAGAAACCCGTCCGTGCAGCTTGCTTACCCCATTGGCCGCCCGCGCGTAGCGCAAAGCCAGCACCGTCATGTTGAAGGGCTCCCAGGGATCCCCGCTGCGACGAGCTCCCAAAGCCAAAAATTGCTCCCGCGTCAGGCCCAGTTGTGGCCAGAAGGAAGCAAAGAACGCATCCATCTCGTTGGGGCTGAAAGCATCGTGGCCAGCCGGCACCGGTGTGTGGGTGGTAAAGACACATTTTTCCCGCACCTTGGCCTCCGCCGCCTCAAAAGTCGTGCCCCGCGCCACCTCTTCCCGCAGCAGCTCCAAGGTCAAGAAGGCGGCATGCCCCTCATTCATGTGATAGACCATGGGATCCAGGCCCAACTGGCGCAGCAGACGCACCCCCCCGATGCCGAGGATACACTCTTGGGCAATGCGCGTGTCGGTGCTGCCCCCGTAGAGATGGGCGGTAATCCAGCGGTCGATGGGATCGTTCTCCTCCAGGTCGGTGTCCAGCAGCAAGAGAGGCACCCGGCCCACGTCCGCCCGCCAGGCACGCGCCTTCACCAGCCGCTGCCGCATCGCCACTTCCACCAACAGAGGGCTGCCATCCGGCTGACGCACCAAGGTCAGCGGCAAAGACTCAAACTCGGAGTCTTCATAAAGCTCCCCCTGCCAGCCACTGGTGTCCAGGCGCTGCTGGAAATAGCCCTGACGGTAGAGCAATCCAATGGCCACCAGGGGCACTCCCAAATCGGAGGCCGACTTGAGGTGATCGGCGGCCAACATACCCAAGCCCCCAGAGTAGGTGGGCAAAGACTCGTGTAGGCCATACTCAGCGCAGAAATAGGCGATGGGGCGCTGCCAGTCGTAGGTTTTCATGGTGCGCTTGGCCCAGGTATCCTCAGCCGCCATGTACTGCCGATAGGACTGCACCATCCGGTTCAACGTGTTGAGGTAGTTGACGTCAGTAGCCAAGGCCGCCAGGCGCAAGTAGGAAACCTCCTCCAGCATGCGCACCGGGTTGTGAGAGGTTTTTTCCCACAGGGCAGGATCCATTTCCCGGAAAATGGTGAGATGATCGGGGTTCCAAGTCCACCAGTAGTTGCGGGCGATCTCGCACAAAGGGGTAAGCGCCTGCGGCAGCGCCGGGCAACGTTCAGGAAAAGCGGGGGCTAAGGTGGCAATGGACATAGGGCAGATACCTGAGGTTAAAGTTATGGGCTCGAAAAAGAAGAGGTAGAGGTCGATCCCGGTAAACGTATCTCAATTATTATTGAGCCGATCCTGAGGATCCGCAGAAGAGAATTCAAGATTTCTACAAAATCTTCAGGAGACGCAGCTCAGCTTTTGCGGAGCTTTCCTCGATCTTGCCACAGTGGCGTGGAGCCCTCAAAAACAGCGACCACCAGCAGACCAGGTTTCGATTCCGCCACACTCAAGAGAGGGTGCGGCATCAGAGTTAACAAGATCTGCAGAACCCCAACGAACTCTCAGGAAACTTCTCCAGAGCGATCAAAATGTTGCTACCCACAAACTCTTAAAAACTACAGCTACTTTTGCTACCAATCGGTTATTTTGTGAGTTTTTTCCCGAAGTTGAGCCCTAGCGTCCATCCACCACGGCCAGGCGGGTGTTGCGGTAGTAGTGGCTGAGGATCTGTTGGTAGGAGTAGTTTTGGCTGGCCAGGGCGGCAGCTCCCCACTGGCTCATGCCCACCCCGTGCCCGTAGCCGCGCCCCTGGATCTCGAAGAAAGCCGGTGAGGCTGCTGCAATAGGGGTCAGGCTGGCTGTAGTGGCCGTCTCCCCGCGGGGGCTGATGGCGATCATCGTGCTGCGCAACCCCAGGGCCCGCCGGAATTCGCTGCCGCTGACGTCTTTGCTGCCTTGGGATCCCACCAGGCGCAGGGTGATGGCCCGTCCCCAGGGGGAGCTGCGCAGGATCTCGATGGAACGGATGGCTCCGATCCCGCCGGCCAACTGCTGGAGCTGCTGGGCGGGAATGGTAGCCGTCCAGCTAAACACCGGCGAGTGGTGATCGAAATCGGGCACCCCCTGCAAGTAGGGCCGCGATTCTAACCAGACATTCCCTGCATCATCCGTGTGCCCGCCCCCGGAGGAGTGGAAAACGGCATTGATCAACTGCCCCTGGTGGATAAGCACCTGTCCGGCGGTTTCGCGGGCTGCCGCTTGGGTGCGGTTGGATTCGGCGGCCACCCCTTTGTAGACCTGCCAATCGACGCCATTTCCCAAGTCAAAAGGCTGCTGGGAGCGACGACTGCGGTGGTAGAGGGCGTAGGTGCGGGAGGCCACCGCTTGGGCTTTGAGGGCCTCCATGGGAAAACGATGTCCCATCTCGCTGCCCACCACGCTGGAAACGTAGTCTTCCAAGCCAACTTGGTTGATGGCGATCACCCCACTCTCGCCGGGGATCAGCTCCACCCAGCCGCGGTACCAGTTCTGGTCGATGAACACCAACCCATCGGGGGTAGTGGGCTGTAGGTAAAGGCGTTCTCCCTGTTGGCCGGCCAAACTGACCGCTGAGCCTATCCGGCTGGCCTGCAGCGGCTGCATGGCCGGAACTTCGGCCAGTGGCTGTCCCTGGGCGTTCAACAGGCGGGCCGGGGCAGAGCTGCCAAGCCTGACCTGCGGCTTGTTGACGGCAATCCCCACCCGCAGCAGCACCCGCGCCTGCACCGGGAAGGCCAAACAGAGCCAGGCCCAGACCAGAAGGCCGATCCCCCTCAGCCAAGCCGAGGGCAGCGGAGACACAACCGGAGAGGAAAAGAGGGCTACACTCACACGTCACTCCTCTGGGTAGAGACCACCTATGAGCAGCGGATCCCCTGCCCACCGATGGGCGAGGAAGGGATCCACCAGAAAATCTACAAAGCAAGGCCTGAGAAGGCAGATCTCAAAACTCACCCGAAACTCAAGCCGCTGCCTGTCCTAGGGGATCCCGGCCAGCCGCTCGCGTTAGCGGGCCGGAGGCCTTAGCCGATATGACAGTATCAAAAACCTCTCGCGGATGCACGACTTCAAGCCGACCTTTTTGTCGCCCAAGTTCCCCATTAGGTTGCCAGGGGGATCCCCCGCCGGCGGCAAAACCACTGCTGCAACAAGCGACGACACTCGGCCTCGCAAACCCCGCCGATGACCTCTGGGCAATGGAAGCTGGCGGCAGAAGCAGGCACATTGAGCACGCTGCGCAGCGCTCCGGCCTTGGGATCGTCGGCGCCGTAAATCACCTGGGCCAACCGCGCTTGGCTGATCGCCCCCGCACACATGGGGCAGGGCTCGAGGGTGACATATAGCCGACAGCCCTGCAACTGCCAGTCGCCCAGGCGCTGCCCCGCCTGCCGTAGGGCCAAAATCTCCGCATGGGCGGTGGGATCCCGATCCCGTTCCCGCCGGTTGCCGCTCAGGGCCAACAACTCTTCCCCCGGCCCCACCACCAGAGCTGCCACCGGCACCTCCCCAGCTTCTCCTGCCCGCTCGGCTTCTCGCAGGGCCAACTGCATCCAGGCGCGGTGGCGCTGCCACGGATCCCGCCCCTGGGGCAACAAAGAGGGGAGCTTGCTCGAATTGCCGATCGTCATTGGGCGTTTGAGCACTGCCGTTGCCCGCCAGATTTGCTAAGTTAAGCGCAAAGCCCTTACCAATCTAGAGGAATGGGTGAGGGTGGGCGGAATATTATAGATGTGAAGCTGGACTGAGCTGGCCTCAGTTGGTGGATTTGGCTCAAGCTTTCTCCATCTTCGCATTTGTTTTCTCGGCAATACGGCTTAGCTTTGGGAGGGATCATGGCGCGGATTCTACGGCAAACACTTCTGGCGATGGCTTTGTTCGGCGGCGGCGTTGCCGGGGGAGTCTGGCTGTCGTCTCGAGCGGGGCAAGCATGGCTGCAGCAAACTCCCCTTGCCACTTGGTCGCAGCGGGCCGGCGGGGGGGTGGGATCCCTTCTGCCTGAGTCTGCCTCTCCCGCCGATGCCGTGCGGCCTTCCAATTTCATTGCCGCTGTTGCCCAAAAGGTCGGCCCGGCGGTGGTGCGCATCGATGCCACCCGCACCGTAGCCAGCCCCATCGATCCCGAGCTGTTTAACCAGCCCCTGTTCCGTCGCTTCTTTGGGGGACAAATCCCGCAACTGCCGCAGGAGTTTCAGCAGGAAGGCACCGGATCCGGATTCATCATCGATGCCAACGGCCTCATCCTCACCAACGCCCACGTGGTAGAAGGCAGCGAGCGGGTTAGGGTTCATCTGCTGGATGGACGCACCTTTGAAGGGGAGGTCAAAGGCTCAGATCCGGTGACCGACATCGCCGTGATCCAGATCGAGGGCGAAAATCTGCCCACGGTTACCTTGGGCAACTCCGACCAGGTACGGCCGGGGGATTGGGCCATCGCCATCGGCAACCCGCTGGGCCTGGACAACACCGTAACGGCAGGGATCATCAGCGCCGTCGGGCGTTCCTCCGGGCAGATTGGGGCCACCAACAAGCGGGTGACGTTCCTGCAAACGGATGCGGCCATCAATCCCGGCAACTCGGGCGGCCCGCTGCTGGATGCGGAAGGTCGCGTCATTGGGGTGAATACGGCCATTTTCCAGCGGGCCCAGAGCGTCGGCTTTTCCATCCCCATCAACCGCGCCATGGAAATTGCCGAGCAACTCATCCGCAATGGCCGGGTGGAGCATGCCTTCTTGGGCATTCGCATGATTACCCTCAGCCCCGATTTGGTGGCCCGCCTCAACCGTGACCCGGCCCGCCCCACCCCGCTGACGGTGCAAGAGGGGGTGTTGATCGGGCAGGTAATTCCCGGCTCCCCGGCTGAGCAAATTGGCTTGCAAGAGGGGGATGTTATCACCGAGATCGATGGGCAAGCCATCCGCAATGCCGAGCAGGTGCAGCAGTTGGTGGAAGCGGCGGGGGTGGGCAAGACGCTGACGCTGCGGGTCATCCGCAATGGCCAGGCGCGCACCTTCCAGGTGAAGACGGGGGTGCTGCCGGTGGGCTCTTGAGCAGGTAGGCTGGGATCCTGGCCCCGACCAACCCCCTGGTCAGTCCAGTTTTGGAGCTGTTTTGTGATCCCCGAACCCCACCTTTCCTCTGAAACCCCTCTCTCTGAGGTGAAGCCGAACGTTAAGGGCAAAAAGAAGAAATGGCTCAAAATCGGCGGGATCTCGAAACCTGCCCCTGAGCGCCCCAAACTTTCCCGCAAAGATTACGAGCGAGCCTTGTTCCCGCTCAAGGTGGAGCTGGTGAAGCTGCAGTACTGGGTAAAGCACCAGGGCCTAAAGGTGGTGATCATCTTTGAGGGGCGCGATGCTGCCGGCAAGGGGGGCATGATCACGACCCTGACCCAACCCCTCAATCCCCGCGGCTGCCGGGTGGTTGCCCTGGGGGTGCCCTCAGACCGAGAGCGCACCCAATGGTATTTTCAGCGCTACGTGGCCCATCTCCCCGCTGCCGGCGAGATCGTTATCTTCGATCGCAGTTGGTACAACCGGGCCGGAGTCGAGCGAGTGATGGGCTTTTGCACCGAGGAAGAGTATCAGGAATTCATGCGCTCCTGTCCCGAATTTGAGCGCATGCTGGTGCGCTCCGGCATTATCCTTTTGAAGTACTGGTTTTCCGTGAGCGACGCAGAACAGGAGCGCCGCTTCCAAAAACGGGTGAAGGATCCGCTCAAACGCTGGAAACTCAGCCCCATCGATCTGGAGTCCCGCAACCGCTGGGTCGAGTATTCCAAAGCCAAGGACGCGATGTTAGCCCACACCAACATTCCCGAGGCGCCCTGGTTCACGGTGGAGGCCGACGACAAGCGGCGGGCCCGTCTCAACTGCATTCACCACATTCTCAGCAAGATCCCCTACGAAGACTTAATCCCTGAGGCGATAGAGCTGCCGCCGCGCCCGCCAGGAGAGCCCTATCGGCGGCCGCCCCGCAACGAGCAGTTCTATGTGCCGTCTATTTACTGATCCCCGTGACAGAATAGCCCTAGAGGCGGGGAGCGAGATCGCGTATGGCTTGGGCAGTTGGCGAAGAATTGCAGGGGGGGCGCTACCGCATCGAGGCCATTTTGGGGGAAGGGGGCTTTGGCATCACCTACCGCGCCTGGGATAGCGTCCGTGCTGACTATGTGGTTATCAAGGTCTTAAACGACAGCATCCGCGAGGATCCCGATTATCCCCGCTTCCAGCAAAACTTCATGAACGAGGCGCTGCAACTGGCCCGTTGCCGCCACCCCCATGTGGTGAAGGTGGAAGAGGTGATCTGGGAGCAGGATTGCTGGTGCATTGTGATGGAGTACATCCGTGGCCAGACTCTGCACCAGCTTTTGCGGCAAAAGGGGCCGCTGCCCCTGCCGGAAGCCCTGCGCCTGACGCGGGAGGTGGGATCCGCCCTCATGGCCCTGCACGAACAGGGGATTCTGCATCGAGACGTGAAGCCGGCCAACATCCTGGTGCGGGAGGGATCTGGGCAAGCGGTGTTGATCGACTTTGGGCTGGCGCGGGCCTACGCCCAAGGTCTGATCCAGCGCCACACCTCCTACGGCACCGATGGCTACGCCCCTCTGGAACAATACGACAGCCTACGCCGCCGCGGAGCCTTCACCGATGTCTACGCCTTGGCAGCGACCCTCTACACCCTGCTGACAGGAATGGTGCCCCTGTGTGCGCCGGTGCGGGCCACAGGCCGCCAGTTGGATACCCCCCGCAGCCTCAACCCCAGCATTCCCGAGATTGTAGAGGCCGCCATCCTCAAAGGGATGGCTCTCCACCCCGAAGAGCGCCCACAAACCATGTCCGAGTGGCTGGCCCTGTTGCCGGCAGCGGTCTCTCCAGAAGAGAAGAAGCAGCCGGTTGCCTTTGAGCCGGCCCTTCGCACCCAGGATCTGCAGGAACTAGAGCAGCTTCTAGCCCGGCAACCTCAAGATGAGCTGGAACAGCTCCTGGCCCAGCACTCAGCAGAAGAGCTGGAGCAAATAGTGGCGCCCCCCACCCCTGCCACGATAAAGAAAAAAGAGGGGGCATCCGGATCCCTGGTTCCTTTTGAGATCTGTCCAGAAAGGCAAGGGAGCTGGGAGGGATCCCTGCCCGCTACTCTCCCCTGGCCAGACTGGGTGGGAGAAGCGGCTCCCGCCCTACAAGGGCTGTGGGATCGGCTGCGGGCCGGGCGGTGGGGGGAAGCGGATCGCTGGACGACGGCCCTGATGTTAAAGCTGGGCGGGCGATCCCAGGTGGGCTTTTTCGATCCCAAGGATGTTCAGGCTTTCCCCTGCCCGCTGTTGCGGCTGATCGACCAACTGTGGATGCAGGCCAGCCATGGGCGCTTCGGCTTCACCGTCCAGAAGCAGCTCTGGCAGGAGTGTGATCCCGAGGCGGGAGGCGGGATCAGATCGGGCTCCTTCTTGGCGTTGCCCCGCGAAGCGTGCATGGGAGAAAGAGTCGGCTGGCGGGTGCAGGGCCGCTGGTTGGGGTATGGGGAGCTCAAGACCAACCTGGAAGCACCAAAAGGTCACCTGCCGGTGGGCTTTCTCTGGGGCTACTCAGGTGGCCTGCACTCAGCCCTGTTGGTACTGGATCGAGCGGTGCTGAAAAAGCTAAAAGCCTGTCTATAAAAAAGCTCCCCTCTCCCAAAAAGAAGAAGAAGAGCTAGGGGGGTCGCGTCAGCGGCGCAAAGCGCCTGGGGAGCGTCTTAATCGGGTTTGAAACGCAACGACTCCCGAAAACAGGACGACAGTCAATGCCCTCGGCCTGCAATCGTCTTAGATACGGGAGTGCCGCAATTGGAGCAATTTTGGGTGGTGCCGTTTGCATTCACCGCTATTTTTTTGTGGGCGACAATAGACAGAAACTGCCCCTATCTAGGATAGATTTTGCCATCCCAGTCCTAGCCAAACCTTTCATATTCAAACTTTCAAAGCCAATTATGTCGGATTTTTCGAGTAACTGAATTGCGGTTTTGTAGTGAAAAGCTTGCCTTTGCCCAGCCCTTAAACCTAGGCTTCCCCAATCGCCTTGCCAAACTGTCTTTGTCGATACACCCTGCTGGCTCTACAGTGGCGCGAAAGCTCGATCAACCCCCAATCATGCGAACCCCGTAAATTAACCCTCGATGGGATCCACTTGGATTTGATAGGTCTCGATCACCGGGTTGGCCAGCAGTTGGTCGCACAGCTCGCCCACCTGGCGTCGGGCAGTTTCGGCGTCGGGAGCCTCTAGCTGCAGTTGGATGTGCTTGCCGATACGCACCTGCCGCACCTGGGTGTGCCCCAACTGATGTAGGCTGGACTGGACGGCGGCCCCGGCAGGATCGAGCACAGAGGGGCGCAGGTGAATCTGGATCTGGGCCTGGAACTGCATAAAATGGGAGCTGGATCTGTTACCAGTGTATCAGTCGGATCGTCACGGCTTTGGGTGCAGACATGGATGCGACGCGCGTGGTGGCCATTGCCCACAACGTTTTCCGAGAAACGATTCGGGATCGGATTCTCTACCTGGTGATGGTATTTGCGGTGGCCATGCTGGGAGCCATTGTTTTGATCCCGCAGGTGGCTAACCAAGCCCACAACAAGATTATTGCCGACTTGGGGTTGGCGGCCATTCACTTCTTTGGGCTGATCGTGGCCATTTTCGTTGGCACAGGGCTGGTGAATAAAGAGATCGAAAAGCGCACTGTCTATGTGCTGATTGCCAAACCCATGAGCCGGGCAGAGTTCATTGTCGGCAAGCATCTGGGCCTGTCGGCTCTGCTGTCGGTGCTGGTGCTGCTGATGACGGCCGTTTTTCTGCTGAGTTTGCTGGTGGTGCAGGCTCCGATTCCCCTTTTGGCCGTTTCCTGGGCGGCGGCCTTTACTTTCTTGGAGCTGGCGCTGATTGTCGCCGCCGCCCTGCTATTCGGGGTTTTTACCTCTTCAATTTTGGCTACGCTCTACACCATTGCCCTGTTCCTGATGGGCCATGCCAGCCGTGCTCTGTTGCAATTGAGCAAGTTGGTGGAAGATGGCGGGTTGGGCAAAGTGTTCGAGATGATCTACTGGGTGTTGCCGGATCTGGAGCGCCTCAACCTGAGAGACGCTGCCGTTTACGGCCAAGTTCCCCCTCCGGCAGAACTTCTCGTAGATGCACTTTACGGCTTGGTTTACACCCTTTTGCTGCTAATTCTGGCGGTGTTGGTGTTTGCCCGGCGTGAGTTTTAACGTTTTCGCTCCTCACCCTTTTCCCATGCGCTTTTCCCACTTCTACACGCCCGAACAGGTGCCTCTATCCGGGATCCCAGAGTGCGCGGTGGCCATCGATGTGCTGCGGGCCACCACCACCATTGCCACAGCGCTGGCAGCAGGGGCAGAGGCGGTACAGGTGTTTGCTCACTTGCAACAGCTCCAGGAGGCAAGCCAAAACTGGCCGGCTTGCAAGCGGCTTTTGGCGGGGGAACGGGGGGGCAAAGCAGTGGCAGGGTTCGATCTGGGCAATTCCCCCCTCGACTACACCCCCGACCGCGTGCAAGACAAGCGCATCTTCCTGAGCACCACCAACGGCACGCGCAGCCTGCAGCGCCTAGAAGGGATCCCGGTGGTGATCACGGCGGCCCTGGTGAACTTGGGAGCGGTGGTGGAATTTCTCAGACAAGGAGCTTTTGCCGAAGTGTGGCTGGTGGGATCCGGCTGGGAAGGGGCCTTTTCGTTGGAAGACACCGCCTGTGCCGGGGCGATTTTGCATCGCTTGGGCTGCTCGTTGGAGCAGTTGGGCAACGACGAAGCGGTGGCCGCCCTAGCTCTCTACCAAACTTGGCAGGAGGATCTCCTGGGTCTGTTGCGGCGCTCTAGCCACGGGCAGCGGCTGTTGGGGCTTGGGCCGGAAAACGACAGGGATCTGGCCTATTGTGCTGAGCTGGATCGGCTCTCGGTGGTGCCCCGACAGGTTCAACCAGGGGTTTTGGCCAACAACAGGTAGTCCCTACAGCTCTTGGCCGGATCTCGACAGGCTGGATGTGGGCTCGTCTCCGACTAGCCCGCTTTTGCTGTATCGGGAGCAATGCTCAACGCTTTCTGGTGTAGCCACGCCTGCCATTCCCCCGGGATCAGCTTGTTGTGAAATGCATCGCCGGAAACAAACATATCCCGCTGATTCTGGGCCAAGACAAAAATGGAGCGGCGGTCGAAATGGGAGGTGAGCTTGTAGAGGGTGTAGGGGCCTTCGGAGTAGAGGGTCAGGGTTTCTTGATCCAGACCATGGCGGCTGCTTTGGCCGTAGGCTCGCAGAACAATGTTGATCAATCGCTCATAGTGCATAGACCGAAGATGATGAAGCTACCCAGACAGACACAAAGAAAGATAGAAGCCGCTGCCAAGGCCGAAGCAGCTCCGGTGAGCCCAGCATAACAAATCCCACTGGGTTGCTGGGCAATACCCGTGCGGATGAACAAGATGCAGGGGCAAATGCGGCGGAAAAATGCGATAGAACTTAAGGCAAGCCATCATGTAACTTCTCCTGCACAGGCAGCTCCCCATGGCCAATATGGCGCCCCGCTCCTTCCCACCCGTCGATCCCGTCCGCGTCGCCATTGTCGGGGCTTCCGGGTATGGAGGAGTGCAATTGGTGCGGCTGCTGAGCGAGCATCCCGGCGTGCAGCTTACCTACTTGGCCGGCCAGGACAGTGCCGGCAAGCGCTATGGGGATCTCTATCCCCAGTTGGCCCAGGTGGTGGATCTGACCGTGCAGCCGGTAGAGGTGGATCGCATTGCCGCCAGCAGCCAGGTGGTGTTTTTGTCTTTGCCCAATGGGCTGGCGGCGGACCTGGCCCCGCCTTTGCTGGCCAAAGGCTGCAAAGTTCTAGATCTCTCGGCAGACTACCGCTTCCGCAACCTGGCCACCTACCAATCGTGGTACCGCCTGGGGCAGACGGATCCCAACTGGCCCAGCCCTGCCTATCGCCAAGCCAATGAGCAGGCGGTCTATGGGCTGCCAGAGCTGTATCGCGAGGCGATTGCCCAAGCCCAACTGGTGGGCTGTCCCGGCTGCTATCCCACCGCCTCGTTGCTGGCAGTGGCCCCGCTGCTGCGGCAGGGGTTGGTGGAGCTGGACAGCCTCATTTTCGACGCCAAGTCCGGCGTTTCGGGGGCAGGTCGCACCCCCAAGGTGGGATCCCTGTTTGCCGAGGTGGACGGCTCGCTGGCGGCCTATGGCGTGGCCCAACACCGGCATACGCCCGAGATCGAGCAGGGCTGTGCCGACCTGACCCACACGCCCATCACTGTGCAATTTACGCCCCACCTGGTGCCCATGGTGCGGGGCATCCACGTTACGTTGTACGCCAACCTGCGGGATCCCGGCTTTGTGGGGGAAGACTTGCTCACTATCTACAATGCTTTTTATCGCCAATCCCCCTGGGTGAGGGTGCTGCCGCGGGGGGTTTACCCGCAAACCAAATGGGTCTCCGGCACCAACACCTGCCTGATTGGGCTGGAGGTGGACACCCGCACCAACCGGGTTATCGTCCTGTCGGTCATCGACAACCTGATGAAGGGGCAAGCCGGGCAGGCAGTGCAGTGTCTCAACTTGATGATGGGATGGCCGGAAACGTTGGGTTTACCGCGGCTGGCCTTCTACCCCTAGCTATAATGCCGGTAATCCCCTTGAGGCCACCTCTGTCCATGTCTGAGCCCCTGGATCCTTCTTCCGCTTCCGAGCCCCACAATGCCTCGCCCAGCACTGCTGCGGATCCCGTCAATGGCGCTGCTGAGGGCCTGAACTGGGAGGAGCTGTGGCGGCAACTGGAGGCGGGCTGGCAGGATCTGCCCCGGCGCTCCGAAGAAACGGTGCAACAAACCCTGGCCCGCCTGCAACTGGAGTGGGGCGGGCTGTGCCGAGAGGCGCGGGATCGGCTGCAGGCAGCTCTGGACAGGGCAAGAAGTGCAACTTCTCCAGAGCCCATCCGGCAAGAGCTGCAAGCCCTCCTGCCCTTGCTTAACCCCTGCCAATGGGAGGTGGTCATTGGCTCTTTGGGGCGGGCTGCCGATCGAGCCTGGGTGGCCAGCCTGTTGTATCACGGCCTGCAGGAGCCGGCGGAAACCGATTCCTGGGTGCTGAGCTCTGAGCAACGCTCTGCTCTGGAGGCGATGAGTGCCCGTGCCTATGGCAACAGCCGCCTGCCTCTTGTGATGGACAAAACTGGCCAGATCCAGGTGACAGCCTCAGCCGCGTTGTTGGTCACCTTGATTGCCATCGAGATTGGCAGTGTGGGTTCGGCAGGTGCTTTGTCCTTGTTGGGCACACCGGAGCTGCGCAGGCTCTTGAATGCCGAGGGCAAGCTGCGGCGAACCGGTTTGAAACAGGGACGCACCGCTCTCACGCAAGAAGAATGGCAAACCCTGCGCCGTTGGCTGGATCCCAAGGGATCCCCCCCCGACTGGTACCTCAATCTCACCCAAGTGGGGATCCAGACCACCCAGGTGGGGGACTATGCGGCCCGGCGGCTGCGGGAGTTTTTCCAGAGCGAGTGGATTAAGCTCGTGATCCCCCCCCTGTATCACCTGGTCATCGATGCAGTGCGGCTGCTGACGGGAGAAGTGTTTCTCAGTGTGGGCACCACCCTGGAATCGGCCTTGGAATCAGCAGAGGCAGGGCGGCGGCTGGAGTTGGTGCTGCAAGCCTTGCCCCAGGCGCGGAATATTCCCGACCCCGACCGGATCCAGGCCGCCATCCCTGCCGTGGTGGAGGCTGCCGAGAAAGCCCTTCGACCCCTGCTGGCACGACAGTTGATGACGGTGGCCAACATCTTCGATCCGCCTATCCGCAACGAGAGCTTAAATGAGTTGGGGCGGCAGCTCAACCTCTGGAACCCCTTCCAGTTTTTGCTCACCTGGGGCACAGCCGGCTGGCTGGCGGCCCTTTTGGATCGGATTGAGGAACTGCAGCAGACCTACCCGGAAATGCCTCTGTGGGAGAACTATCGCCAGGGCGTTGAGACGGCAGCACAAGCTCCACGAGTGATGGATCAGGCAGAGGCCCTGCGCCTTACCGCCAAGAGCTTGGATCCCAAGATAGAAGAATCAGAAGACTGACCTCTCCTGAAATCTTGATCAGCGGTGGCCTCAAGCCTGGCGTTGGAGCTGTTGCAGGAGCCAGTTGGCGGCAGCGGTGTTGGTCTCGTTGGCCAACCGTTCCAGAGCTTGCTCAAGCAGGGCTATCGGCAGGCCCGCCAGCACCTGCGACTGGGCAATGGCCCGATAGCGTCCATCCTCGGCCAGGGCAAAGGCAAAAACGCGCCGCCCCTTGACATCGATGACCCAGTACTCAGGAATGCCCAGGCTGGCATAAAGCTGCTTCTGCTCGTCCAGGTCGAGAGCAAGGGTAGTGTCGGCAATCTCGCCCACCAGGTCAGGGGGTCTTTGGAAACGCAAATCAATCTGCCGCGGCTCGCCAGCTTGGTACCTGGGGATGTTCTCCCCTTTGTAGAGCACTAGGTCAGGGGCGCAGGCATGGGTTTCTGGGTACTCAATCAGACAGCGACCGTAGGACTGCAGGGGCACATCCGGGTGGAGAAAGGCCCAAAACCCAAAAATGATGGTGATGAAATCGCTGACGGAGGCGTGCTCTGGCCCTTCCTTGCCCATGTTGACCCACAACCAGCCCTGGTAAAAAGAAATCTTCTGCCAGTCCAGGGTGGGATGGTTGCAAATGGTCAGGTAGTCCTGCCAAGTGGCGTCGTGCCGCTCGAGGATAGGGGGGGTGGCTGGCTTTGAGGCAAGAACCATCGCTCTCCCCTCACAGGGTAGGGGAACTTCCCCTCAAGCCTATCACCCGCCCTGGCGAAGTCGCTGCTTCCGCTCCTGAGAAGCAGGCTGGGCTGGCCAGAAGCATCACAAGGAGACATCAGCTGGGATTCCCTACCTTGGCAGCGGGTCTTTGCGCCAAGCCTGGGGCTGTTGGAACTTGTACAGATCCCGGATCAGCCGCACCCAGCCATCGGCCATGGACTCCACCAAAAGTTTGCCTTTTTCCGGCGTGGCGGCGGTGGCATCCCCCAGGACACCACTCCGGCTGAGGTCGCGAGTTGTCCAGGCAAAAGAGATCCGCCCTTCCAGACTAATCAGGCTGTCTTCCGGCAGATCCTGAGGGTACTCGCAGACCAAGCGGTCAGTTCGTACTGTCTCGGGCAACAGGTACATCAGCATGCTGGTCTCGCCGTCGCCGGCATGGATGCCCAGTTCCCGTTCTTTCGGGGTCATCAGCTCCTGGCCTTGGTGGGGAACGCGCCAGACGGAGATGGGGAAAAGGAGGAAGTCTTCGTGCTTCTGGTGCAGGTCGCGGGCCACAATCTGCAGCACTTCGGGCTGGCCGCCGTGGGAGTTGAGGAACACCAGCTTGCGAAACCCGGCCCGGTAAATGCTTTCGGCCACTTCGGTCAGCACCGCCATCAGGGTTTGCGCCGAGAGGGTGATGGTGCCCGGAAAATGCCAGTGCTCGTTGGCTTTGCCGTAGCACTGGGTGGGCAGGACATAGGCCAGGATCCCCGGCTCTAGTTTTTCCATAGCCCGCCCGATGATTGCGGTGCCGATGCAGGCATCCACCACCAGGGGCAGGTGGGGCCCGTGTTGCTCGATCGAGGCTACGGGCTGGATGATCACCACATTCTCTTTGTTGGGCATGGCCTGGATCTCCGTCCAGGTCAGGTAGGGGAAAAAGCGGTGGGGTGGGATAAAGGTGTGCATCATGGCGGGATCCGGTTGCAAGGAATTTCGAGGAGCCTTGCCTGCAAGACTAGCACCTTGGGCAATCTCTGCTTCCGACGGGATCCCCTCGCAGAACCTGAGAAGGCGTCTCTTAAGATCAGGTGTAGTTTGTCTCGATCGTTCCTAAGCGGAAGCCAGCCGTTCCATGACCCTGTGGCCCTGTCTGCCTGCTCAATGTGGCTCTGGTGAGGAGCCCCCCCTTAGAGGACGTCCTCTGCCTGCTGGGACGGAAGTAGGGAGTGCCCCCACCTCACCCCGCCGCCTTCTAGCTTTGCCGGGGCCGCAAGCCACCCTCTACGTGGAGCTGATTCAGGTTTCTCTCCACAATCTTGAGGCGGGATCCCCGGCGCTGCTCTGGGTGCGGCCCCTGTTGCTCGAGCAGGGATCCCAAGTTTTAAACCTGCAATCCACTTCGGATTTGCTCTGGCCGGCTGACGGTTTTGTCCCGGCCTACGCCGAGGAGGTACTGCCCCTGCTAGAGCAGGCCAGGGATCCCTTGCCCCATGAGGCCCGCCAGCGGCTGCAGGCGTTTTTGCAACAGCTCTACCAGGGCTAAGCTTGCCAGGACTCTGTCCCGCCATCGCCAACGGCTAAGCTCTGCAGAGCCGATTCCAGCCGCGCCAGCGCCTCGTCAATCTCCTTTGGCGTGACGATCAAGGGGGGCACAAAGCGCACCACCTGGGATCCCGCCGGCACCAGCAGTAGCCCCTGCTCCAGGGCCGCCCTGACCACCTCAGCCGCCGGGATGCGCACCACCAAACCCTGGATCAGGCCCCAGCCGCGCACCTCTTGAACAAGCTGCGGAAACTGCCTTGCCAGGCGAGACAGCCCCTGGCGCAGATAGGCTCCTGCCTGCTGGGCATTCCAAACCAGGCTTTCGGCCATCAGGGTGTGGCAAACCGCCAGGCCCACTGCACAGGCCAAGGGATTGCCGCCAAAGGTGCTGGCGTGATCCCCCGGCTGAAACACGGCGCAAAACTCTTTGGCCAAGAGGGCGCCAATCGGGATCCCACCGGCGAGACCCTTGGCCAAGGTGAACACATCCGGCTCCACTCCCAAGTTGCAGTAGCCCCAGAGCCTGCCGCTGCGCCCCATGCCCACCTGCACCTCGTCCAACATCAGCAGGATGCCCCGCTCGCTGCAGACCCGGCGCAGCCACTGGAAGTAGGCGGGATCTCCTGGGACAACCCCTCCCTCCCCCTGCAGCGGCTCCAGCAGCACGGCACACACCCGCTCGCCCCAGCGCTCCAACACCACCGCCGTACCCTCGAGATCGTTGTAGGGAACGTAATCGAAGCCGGGCACCAGAGGGGCAAAGTCTTTTTGGTATTTCGGCTGGCCGGTGGCGGTAATGGTGGCCAGGGTGCGTCCATGAAAGCTGGCCTGGGCGGTGAGGATCACCGGATCCTGGATCCCGCGCACCGTATGGGCGTACTTGCGGGCCAGCTTGATGGCGCCTTCATTGGCCTCTGCCCCCGAGTTGCAAAAAAACACCTTATCGGCACAGGAGTGCTGGGTCAGCCATTGGGCCAGTTGCGCCTGCGGCTGGTTGTAGTAGAGGTTGGAAACATGGTGCAACTGTTGCGCCTGCTGCGTCAGCGCCTGGATCCAAGCGGGGTGGGCATGGCCCAACGTGCAGGTGGCAATGCCAGCCACAAAATCCAGGTACTCCCGCCCCTCTTCATCCCAAACCCGGCAGCCTTCCCCCCGCACCAAGGTCAGAGGATAGCGAGCGTAGGTGGACATCACATGCTGCTCGAACAGCTCGGCAGTGGTCGCGGATTGCGAGGGGGTATCGACGAAAGAAGAGCTCAGCGGTGACATGGCCGGCGGCAAGACAGAGAGAGAATGGACAGTGATTCGAGTGTATCACTCTGCTCTGAGGATGCTATTCTGACGAAGCTCTAAGGAGACGGGATCCACACCCATGGGGCGGCGGGGGGTAACAGTCTGGTTTACGGGGCTCAGCGGCGCGGGCAAAACCACCCTGAGCTGCGGTGTGGCCCAGCAGTTGCAGGCTCTGGGGCTGGCGGTGGAAGTGCTCGATGCAGACCTGGTGCGGCAACACCTCAGCAAGGAACTGGGCTTCAGCAGGGCGGATCGGGATGAGAACGTTCGCCGCATTGGCTTTGTGGCAGAGATGCTGACCCGCCACGGGGTGATCGTGCTGGTGTCGGCCATTTCCCCTTATCGGGCCACCCGGCAGGAGGTGCGGCGGCAGATCGGCAACTTCATCGAAGTCTTTGTGGATGCCCCCCTAGAGGTATGCGAACGTCGGGATGT
This sequence comes from Synechococcus sp. OH20, assembly GCF_047502685.1. Classification (NCBI taxonomy): domain Bacteria; kingdom Bacillati; phylum Cyanobacteriota; class Cyanophyceae; order Synechococcales; family Synechococcaceae; genus Synechococcus; species Synechococcus sp. OH20. Next base: position 18,120 of record NZ_JANSIQ010000007.1, read on the forward strand.
CAAGGGCCTCTATCGCAAAGCGCGGGCAGGTCTCATCCAGCATTTTACCGGCATCGACGATCCCTACGAGCCGCCGGAATGTCCAGAGGTGGTGTGCAAAACCGCCGAGCAAAGCATCTCTGAATGTATCGAATTGGTGATGCAAAGCCTGAGAATTCACGGCTATCTCCAACAATTCTCCTAGCTTAATAGAGCGCTGGGCCTGGCGGGTTTGGGATCCCTTGTGGGAAGATATGAACAAGCATTTCGTTTCTGAGAATCAAGGTAGCTATGGCAGTGACTCGTGCCGGACGAACCTCTGTGATGCGGGGCAGCAGCGAAGGAAACCCTGCCAAGTTCATGGAAATGGCCAGCTCTTTGCTCAACACCCGCACCCGCCAAGGCAGTGGCAAAAAGGTTGAAGATCGCTCCTCCTACGGCAAGGCGGGCAATCCGCAAGAGTTTCTGCAGATGGCCAGTGAGTTGCGCCGATCCCTGGAGCAACAGGGTCGGTAGCCGCTCTGGCTCTCTTTATCTGGACTGTGGAATCCCCGTCCGGCTCAGCCAGGCGGGTGCTTTTCTTTGTCCTCATTGAGCTCTCCAGACAGACAACCCCCAAGCCTTGCCCCTGCGGTTTGTCACCCACAGGCGGGAGAGAGAATGTCAGGATGGGAAAAGTGCTCCTCTGAGCGCTATTGCCAGTGGACGTGGTGAAGCAAAAGGGCATGAAAAACACGGGCTTTTGGCTGGCCGGGATCCTGGGCGTGATCCTGGATCAGGCGACCAAGCGTTGGGCGGTGGAGCGGCTGCTGCCGGGGCCGGAAATCGAGCTGTGGCCGGGGGTGTTTCACCTCACCTATGTGGAAAATACCGGCGCCGCCTGGAGCCTGTTTGCCGATTCGGCAGAGTTTCTCAAGTGGGTCTCGTTGGGGGTAGCGGTGGCGCTGGCGCTGCTGGCGATTCGCGGCGGCAGCCTGGGCCGTTGGGAACAGGCAGGCTACGGTCTGGTCTGGGCAGGAGCGGTAGGGAACGGCATCGACCGCTTTCTCAACGGCTACGTGGTGGATTTTTTTAATCTGGTTTGGATCCGCTTTCCGGTGTTTAACGTGGCGGATGTGGCCATCAACCTTGGGGTGGCCTGCTTGCTGATCGGCTTGCTACAGGACAAATCAAAGGAAACGGAACCGGCTTCCACTTTGCCTCATCCAGAAAAGAAATCTGGCCACGGCGGCAGCAGTTAAATAAACACCACCGCCGCCGCGACTTGGGCTCCATTTTGGGTGGCCCCGAAGGATCCCCCCATTCGTCCAGGCAGATATGGGCCAGCAAGAGGGGTGAGCACCGAAAGGGCTACAGGGCACTGTTGCTCCCTCATAACTACGCCAGGCAGCTATTTCACCCCCGCCCAGCCAGGATCCTCCAGCGCCTGCCAGGTTCGAGCTGCCTCTCCTTCAACCGCTTCGGGATGGGAGGGTGCAGGCGGGGCGTTCCACCACAACCCTAAGGCTGGCCCCAAGCCCAGCAACAGGCCTAGCCCCGCCGGCGCGAAAATGCCGGATCCCAGGCTCATCAGCAGGGCAAAAGCAAAATTGGCTACATAAAGCACCAGCGGCCCCAACAACTGGCGGCGGTTCAACACAGGCTGATCTTTCCCCCAGAGGAGGTTGGCTACGGTCATAAAGGCGGCCCCGGTCAGCATCCAACCGCCGAAGTTTTGCAACGGCATGCCGAAAAAAGGCCCCGGCTGAAACCACGTCCAAAAGGGGATCAAGCCGCGGGTCATGGCCGGATCCAGCACGAAGTCCCAAGCGGTGAGCAGCAGCGCCCCCAACAGGATGGCCTCGCAGTGGATCAGCCAGTGGCGACCCGCTTGCAGCGCCACCCGCGCCAACAGGTAAGAGGACAGCCCCACGTAAAACCAAGACAAAGGGATCGTGAAGGGAACCAGCCCGGCAATCTTGTAGCCCAGCCCACTGAGGTAGCCGTAGTCGCCAAAGGGGATCCCTGTACTGGTGCCCAACAGCTCGCTGGCCAGGGAGATGCCCACCGCCGGGATCAAAAACATCAACAGGCGCCGCACTCCCAACAGTCGGGATCCCATCAAAGCCGCCGCCAGCGCCCCGAACACCATGTAGGCAACGCCGCCATTGCCCATGCTCCAGGAGAAGGCTTGAATGCCAACGGGGGACAAACTGGCCACCCACTCAGGATGGGGTACAACCCAAAGCAACCCTGCCAACCCGAAGAGCAAAGACAGAATGTGCAAACCCAGCGCCAAAGCTTCCAGCCGCTGCCAAATTGAGCCGGACAGAGGCAGAACACTTCGCCAAACAGAAAGCTGCAAAGACGGACTGACGAGAACACCAGAGGACGAGAACCAACGCATGAGAAACTCCAGGAGAGTGGTTAAGCAAAGCCGCTCTGCCTCTCTACCGCTCCTACAACGGCTGAGGAGAAAAGCGGGTGGCCTGGGAAGAAAGCCCAACTCCAAGAACGAACCCGCTTGCTTGCGGGCCGGCCTACTTGGGATGGCTCCCTGGACAGAGGTGTCACTGCTGCTAACGGTGACACTGCTGATATTTTGCTGTCTATTGTATCAATTCGTAAACATCCCCTCTGTCTTTGCCCAGGGCCTGCCCCTACCTCGGTGGCAGGGATCCCTGGTGGGGGTGTACGCCCAGTTGGCCCGGGCTGTGGAGCGCCGGGACTGGTCTCAGGCCCTGCGCCTGGTGGATCTCTTGTATCGGCAGTCGCAGGATCCGGCTCAGCGTCAGGAGCTGGAAAACTATCGGCTGGCGCTGGAGAGCCATCGCTCTGCTGATGGGGATGCGCCGCTGCCCCAGTGGCCGTTCTTGCACAAGCCCTTTGTCGGCGAATTTCCCGTCACCAACCTTTTCGACCACGATATGCCCCTGGGGGAGGAAGATGGCAACGGACGGTTTGTCAGTGGGCAAGGCCAAGTTTGGCTCCCTGGCCCGCTGCACCCCTGCGGCAAAAGCGATGGCCACGCCGGCTACGACTGGGCCATGCCGGTGGGTACGCCGATCTTGGCCGCCGCTTCAGGACGGGTCACCTTGGCGCGTCAAGAGCCGCAGTTTTTGTGTCCTGGCTTGGGCCGCCCGGTCAGGGGGTTGCGGGTGCGCATTCTGCACGAGCCAGGCGGCTTGGAAACCCTCTACGCCCACCTCAGCCAAATCCGGGTGCAGGAGGGACAGAGAGTGGCGGCAGGGGACGTAATCGGCCTGTCGGGCGACAGCGGCTGCGCCAGCGGGCCCCATCTCCATTTTGAGGTGCGCCGCCTTGATCAAACCAACTCCGGCCAGCCCGCTCCTGTCGATCCCTACGGGTGGTTTGGGTCTGGCCTGGATCCCTGGAGCCTGGATCCCCTGGGAGCTGAAAGCCTGTTTCTCTGGCAGGTGGGCCAAGCGCCCAGCCTGGGCGTCTGCTGGCAGGCTCAGCAGCTCTCTGGTCACCCTCAATAGGCTGGAGACGTTTCCCTCACCCCCGATCCCTCTTTCAATGGGAGTCTCCCCTCACCCCCGACCCCTCTCCCAGTGGGATCTCCCCTCACCCCCGACCCCTCTCCCAGTGGGAGAGGGGAGTTGCAGGGGACTGCTTCGCAGCAATTGGGAACGAATCCAGCGGCCTATGCCTTGTCGCCAATCGAAAAACTTGGGATGCTACAGATCGCGGCGGACAAAGCCATCTCCTTCCCACTGGTAGAGGGTGGCGCGCGAGTCGCGGTTGGATCCCGGCACGCTGGAGATGACCAGGATCCCTTGGGGGCTGACCCGCAGGCTAGCATTGCTTAAGTCTGTTACGCTTAGCAACGGCACAAACCCCTCTAGCCGGTGTTCCAAGACCAAGACAGACCGCAGCAGGCTGATGCCCCCTCGCTCGGTGAGCAGCACCAACTTGGGCTGGGTGCTGGGGGTGATGTCGGTGCGCAGGTGAGCTTCCACCAACCGCCCTGGGATCGGCTCAGCCGTGTGGAGCAGGCGAAAATCGTATCCTCCCTGATGTCCAAAGCTGAGAACCCGCACCACCGGCTCCACTGTCGGCTGCCGCTGGATTTCAAACACGGCCACTACATCCTGACGATCGGAAGCGGTGAGGCTGGCCGCAAACAGGCGCAGGTTTTCGCCACGATTGCCACGGATGAAGTCCCACCAGATGGATTGACGAAATAGGGCAACAACTCCTTCGCGCGCGCTGCCCCCCTCAGAAACAGCCGGCAAAAGCGGAAGCATAGGCTGGGAATGGGCAGAACCAACGGCAGTTGGTAGGGTGACAACCAAGGCCACTCCCCAGGCTATGCGACCATAGGAATACAACAGCTTCCGCATATTTCCTCACCCCTCGACCCTAAAATTCTAGGAGACTCCAAGGCTTCTCCAGTTAACAAAATAGCCGGGATAAGGGATCCCTCTGATGTTCAATTCAACGTCGCGCCTGCCTTGATGGTCAGGGGCGACTGACGCAAGAGATTGATCTATACTGGCTGCCGTAGATAACGCTAGAAAAAGCTGTACAAAAAAGTCGTAGTCATTACAAATGGAACGGCTCGCTGGATCGATCCCTAACTCTCGCTCCGAGGGAGGGAAGCTAGGCAAGGCAAAGGTTCACCGGCAATTGCAATGGCCAGAGTTTGCTACTCATGTCTGGTTGCCACTTGGAATAGCCCCCTTTTCTGCCGCCAAAAACAATTGGGCCCGCCAAAAGCAGGCGATAGATTTGCTATCAAAGTCCAGGCCAAAACGGGCCATTTCCGTTAGTTCAGCAGGCGAAAACTCCACGACGGCGATGTCTTCATCCTCGTCCTTGGCCGGTGGAGCATCCAGCACTTCCAGATCCCGCGCCAGGTAGGCGTACATGATCTCGCTGGAATAGCCGGGGCACAGATAAAATTGGCCGAGGGGATCCCAGCGGTGGGCGCGCAGGCCGGTTTCTTCTTCCAGCTCGCGGCGAATGGTTTCATCCGGATGTTCTCCCGGCTCGACGGTGCCGGCAGGAAATTCGTAAAGGTAGGCGGCGACGGCAAAGCGATACTGGCGAATGCAGACGAACTTGCCTTCGGCAGTCACCGGCACGGCCACGACGCCGCCGGGGTGGATGAGGTACTCCCGCTCCCCTTCTGTGCCGTTGGGAAAGCGCAAACGCTGGCTGACAAAAGTGTACTTGTGGCCGTGGAAGCGCAGGCGCTCGCGAAGGATCTGCGATGGGGTGTGCATGGCCAAGGTTCCCGAGAGAAAAGCCCCCCTCAGCTTAATGGTTGCCCGCCTTAGGGTAAAGTCGAGAGGCAAACCGCAGGAAGTGCAGGCCATGATCTCCCCTTCCCTGAAGGAGTTTCTCGCCCTCAGCCAACAGGGCAATTTCATCCCGGTGTACCAGGAATGGGTGGCGGACTTGGAAACGCCCGTCTCCGCCTGGTACCGGGTCTGTGCCGGGCGGCCCTACAACTTTTTGTTGGAATCGGTGGAGGGAGGGGAGCAGGTGGCCCGCTACAGCTTCCTCGGCTGCGATCCCCTGTGGGTGCTAGAGGTGCGCGGGGATCAGGCCTTGCAAATCCACCGCGACGGGCATCGAGAGCAGCACCATGGGGATCCCTTTGCCATTTTGGCCCGCTGCCTGCAGCCCTATGAGCCGGTGCACCTGCCGGAGTTGCCCAGCAGCATTGGCGGGCTGTTCGGCTACTGGGGCTATGAGCTGATTCGCTGGATTGAGCCCAAGGTGCCCATCCATCCCCCGCAGCCAGGGGATCCGCCCGACGCCATCCTAATGCAGGTGGACAGCATCCTGATCTTCGACCAGGTGAAGCGCAAGATCTGGGTGGTGGCCTTTGCCGACACGCGCCAGCAGCCGGCGGAGCAGGCCTACGCCCAAGCTTGCCAGCGGGTGGAAACGCTGCTGCAACAGCTCAGCGCTCCCCTGTCGCTATCCCACTTCAGCCTCGACTGGAAGCCCCACCTGCCCGATGCCATTCCCCCCAGCACCCTCAGCCGCGCCGCCTACTGCCAGGCGGTGGAGCAGGCCAAAGCCTACATCCGCGCCGGCGAGATCTTTCAGGTGGTGCTCTCGCAGCGCTTGACCAGCCGCTTTGACGGGGATCCCTTTCGCCTCTACCGCTCCCTGCGGCTGATTAACCCCTCCCCCTACATGGCATTTTTGCAGTTTGGGGATCTGTGCCTGATTGGCTCCAGCCCAGAGGTGATGGTCAAGCTCAGCCGGGTGGGGGAAGAGCGCATCGCCACCGTGCGTCCCATCGCCGGCACCCGCCCCCGCGGCACTACCCCCGCCGAAGACCGCCAGTTGGAGCAAGAGCTCTTGGCGGATCCCAAGGAGCGGGCGGAGCACGTCATGCTGGTGGACTTGGCCCGCAACGACCTGGGAAGGGTCTGCCGCCTGGGATCCGTGCAGGTGGACGACCTGATGCAGATTGAGCGCTACAGCCACGTGATGCACATCGTCAGCAACGTGGTAGGGCAGTTGGATCCCCGCTACAGCGCCTGGGATCTGCTGCGGGCCACCTTTCCTGCCGGCACCGTTACCGGCGCCCCCAAAATTCGCGCCATGCAGATTATCCACGAGCTGGAAGGGTGCCGCCGCGGCCCCTACGCCGGTGCCTACGGCTACTATGACTTCTCCGGCCAACTGAACACCGCCATCACCATCCGCACCCTGCTGGTTCAACGGGGCCAGGTGAGCGTCCAAGCCGGGGCGGGCATCGTGGCCGACTCGGATCCAGAGCGGGAATATCAAGAATGTTTGAACAAGGCGCGGGGCATGCTGATGGCAGTGGCCAGTCTGCAAAAGGGGTAAAGGTTCGTGTTAGCCGAGGTGCGCTTTAGCCATACAGGACAGCAGCCGGATCCGGAGACCGTAGAGCAGGCGTTTCACCTGTTTTCCACCGAGGGCTACCTGGTGCTGCCGGAGATCTTCCCCACGGCGCTCATCGACAAGCTGCACAGCAGCTTTCTGGCCACCTACAGCCGCTACTGCACCCACGAGAACCACACCGACGCCCTGTTGGTGGGCAATCGACGAGTGATGGTGACGGTGCGCCTGGAGGGGCCCTTCAACGATCCCCTGCTCTATGCCCACCCCTTAGTCCTGCCTATTTTGCAGCGAATCTTGGGATCAAGCCTGATCCTGAGCGGGATGGGGGTGGTAGTTTCTCTCCCGGGATCCGCCGACCAACAGGTTCACCGGGATCTCTCCCACCTCTTCGGCGACGCAATTCTGGATGCCATCATCCCCTGCTATGCCCTCAATCTTCTCATTCCGCTGGTGGATGTCAACGAAGAGAACGGCATAACCCGTCTCTGGCCCGGCAGCCATGCCGTTTTCGAGGCCCACTACACCGAGCTGGCCCGGCAGATGCCCTTTGTCGATCCGCCGCTGGCCAAGGGATCCTGCCTGCTGTTCGATTACCGCTTGATCCACCTAGGCCGGGCCAATCGTTCTACCGCTCCCCGGCCCCTCCTTTACAACACCTACAGCCGACCTTGGTTCCGGGATCCCGTCAACTACACCCGGCAGCCCCCCTTGGTGATCCCGGCAGCCGAGAAAGAGCGGATCCCGGCCCAGCACCAATCCCTATTCGTGGCAGCGCAGATTGTCTAGAGGAAAGTTTTGAGGAACGGGGGAAGATGCCTCAGAATGGGGGTGGGTATCCCCGTTGTTGAAGTTTGATTGCGCACCCCACTATGAGCGAAAGCACCTCTCAAGAGCCATCTTTGGCGCCAGCGGCAGACGCAATGGCCCCTGCTGCGGATCCCAGCGCAGAAACCGCGCCGGCTCCTGAAACCGACCAAGGATCCGCCAGCCGGCGTGTCCGTCAACTTTTGGGCATGAAAGGGGCAGAGGTGGAGTCTCGCTCCGTTTGGCAAGTCCACCTGCAACTGATGAAGCCCGTCACCTGGATCCCGCTGGTGTGGGGCCTGATTCCGGGGGCGGCCTCTTCTGGCCATTTCACCTGGACTTGGGAGAACGTGGCCCTCATCCTGGTGGGCATGATCCTGGCCGGCCCCCTGATGACCGGCTACACCCAGACTCTGAACGAGTACTACGACCGCGACATCGACGCCATCAACGAGCCTTACCGCCCCATCCCTTCCGGGGCCATCTCCCTGCAGCGGGTGGTTATCCAGATCTGGGTGCTGCTGATCTTGGGGCTGGGGTTGGCCTATGCCCTGGACTGGTACACCGGCCACGACTTCCCGGTGATCACCTGCATTGCCCTGGCGGGAGCCCTAATTGCCTACATCTACTCGGCGCCGCCCCTGAAACTAAAGCGCAATGGCTGGCTGGGCAACTACGCCCTGGGCGCCAGCTACATTGCTTTGCCCTGGTGGACAGGCCACGCCCTGTTTGGCCAGCTCAACTGGACAGTCTGCATCCTAACTCTAATCTACAGCTTGGCCGGCCTGGGGATTGCCGTGGTCAACGATTTCAAAAGCATCGAGGGAGATAGACAATTTGGACTCGCCTCTTTGCCGGTGATGTTTGGCGCTGTGGGGGCGGCCTGGATCGCGGCGCTGATGATTGATCTATTTCAGTTCGGCATGGCCTCGTTTTTGCTGGGAGCCGGCCTAAAACTCTATGCGGCGATTTTGGTGCTGCTCATTATCCCCCAGATCACCTTCCAAGACATGTACCTGCTGCGGGATCCCCTCAACAACGACGTGAAATACCAGGCCAGCGCTCAGCCTTTTCTGGTGTTGGGGATGTTGGTGGTGGGTCTGGCGCTGGGGCGTTCCGGGCTGTGGTAGTCGAGCCGAAGGCCAAGTGCCCATCCTGGCAAGCGAGGTGACGGCTTCCGCCCTGGGTTATCCTCCCTACCTGGGCCAAGATCAAGTTAGGGATCCCTCCAAGGTAGCCGATGGATCCCAAAGAGTGGAATGGCCCTGGGCCAAAGGAGAGGTTCGATGAAACTGTTTTTTCCCCGCCCACTGGGGCTAAGCCTGGCTTTGCTCTTGGGGGCTGTCGCTCCTGTACAAGCTCAGCGGATCGTCATTGATGGCCGCGGGATCGTTGTCGAACCCAGCACCGGTGGCTCGGTTATCCTCAACCCCGACCAGCCGCTCTTGGCTCCGTTCCCGCCCGGGGGAGTTCCTTTTTCCATCGATGCCGAGGGCCAAGTGGTCTCTGCCCCTGGCTACCGCTGCAGCGCCGCCACTGCTGCCGACAACTCCCCCATCATCTGCCGCTCCCAGTTCAATTCCAACGACGTGGTGGTCTACGAGCGGGATGGCCGCTCCAACACCTTCTTCGTCAATACCGACAACACCGGGATCCGGCCCAGCGGCAGCGGCCTGCGGATTCTGCCCAACTCCGAGCCGGTGCAGCCTTCCGGCAGCGGCCTGCGCATCATCCTCAACTAAAGAGGGGAAGCGGCTCTTGTCTAGGCGGATCCCGCCCGTCTTGCTTCTAGTTCCTGCAGGATCTGCCGGTGGCGCTGCCGGGTGATGGGGTAGAGCCACACCAGCAGGATGCCGCCGATTAAAACCACCGCCGGCAAGGGGCCAATGGCAAGGCGGATGGCCAACAGGGCCGATTCCGGCTGGGTGGGCGGCGGCCCCCCGGCCACCGAAGGGATAAAGCCAGACCACTCCAGAACTTGCCCTAGGAAAAACAGCCCCAGTCCTAGGCCTACCTTTTGCAGGAACACCATCAAGGCACAAAAGATCCCTTCCCGCCGCTCCCCAGTTTGCAGCTCATCCAGGTCGATGACATCCGGCAACATCGACCAGGGGCCGAGATAGGCCGTGGCCGAAACCCCCACCCCCGCCAACAGCGCCAGGGCAATCATGAGCCGCTCCTGGCCGGGCTGTAGGAAAAACAGGCCGGCTTGCGAGATCAGCCAAAACCCCGCCCCAATCAGGTACATGGCGCGCTTGCCCAGGTGGGCGCTCAGTCGCGTCCAGGCAAACAGGGTCAGCACCGCAACGCTCTGAACCGCCAACACCACCAGCGAGATCCACACCTCCGGCAACTGCATCCAGAAAACGATGAAATAGGGAATGATCGTGGCCGTAAACTGAAACGCCAGCCAAGAACACAGGTAGATGCCGCTGACAAATAGATAGGGGCGGTTGCTGAAGGCCACCCGCAGTTGCTGCAGTAGGGGCAGCGGATCCCGCCAGGATTGATACCGTTCTCGCACCCCCCAAAAGCAGAGCAGCAGGGGCACAGCCGAGATCCCCCCAAAACAAGCTCCCGCCAGCAGATGGCCGGCAGCCCGATCCGGCAGCAGGTTAACCAAAAGCGGAAAGCTGACTACCGCAACCATGCTGCCCCCCACCGAGAAGGCAAAGCGGAACTGGTTGAGCTGGGTGCGCTCGTCGTAGTCTTGGGTCAGCTCCGCTGTCAGAGAGGCATAGGGAATGTTGGCGGCAGAGTAGAAGGTGTTAAACAGCAGCGACACCGCCAGGTAATAGGCAAACAAAAGCCCAGTTCGACCGGGAAAAGGGATCCACCACTGCGCCGCAAAGGTCAGGGCAAAGGGAAGAGCCGAAAACAGCAGCCAGGGGCGGCGACGACCCCAACGGCTGCGGGTGCGGTCGCTGAGGATGCCGATGAGGGGATCGTTGAGGGCATCCCAAAAGCGGGTGATGGCGTAGATGCTGCCGGCCAGGCCCGCCGCCATGCCGACGGTATTGGTGAGAAAGGGCAGCAGGAAAAAGATGAGGATATTGGCCGTCATGCCCGTGCCCAGATCCCCCACCCCATAGGCCAGCTTCGTCCACAGGCTGAGTCGTTGTCCGGTCATCATGCCCCCCCAGGATCCCAGTGTACGGAGTAGGTGGCGATCTTTGGGGATCCCTGCAAAGAATGGCCTCTCCAGACCCGCTGAGGGGGTGCTTTGAGGTAAAAATGGATGTTTCGGATACCTGCGGAGATGACCATTGGCTGCTGGTGCAAAAGGTCGGGGCGGAGAGGGTGTCCAGTGCAAAAGGTGCGTCTCTTGGTTGGGCGGTAGCTCTGAGGCTAGGCTATTTCCATCTCAGGGAAGCAAATCGATGCCTTGCCCCAGAATTCACAAGCTGTGCGTGGAGGAAGGTTGAGGTGAACCGGAGACTGACCTGCTATTTCCCTGTGTTGCTATTGACCCTATCTCTGGGGGGATCCCCTGTCTGGGCGGGAGAGTACTTCACCGAGGAAGTGACCAGTCCCAGCCTGGAGATCATCCACGGCTGGCGACAGGAGGTGTACGGCATTGGCGTCACCATCACCAACACCAGCCTGGGATCCTTCCGCGTGCCCCTGGAGATCGATATGGAGGATCGGGCTAGCTGTGAGCGGGCCGACTTGGTGCTGACGAACAATCGCATTATGCCGATGGGATCCTTTCAAGACTGCATTCTCAACATCTTTCCCTACCTGGATAAGTTCATCAACCAAGAGGTCGCCAGCATTCGAGTCACCCTCAAAGGGCCGGCCCCCCTGCTGGAAATTCCGGTAGAGGAGTCGGATCGGCTGATTTTGGCCCAGGTAGCCAACCAATCGCGGGAAGCCTTTGTTTTTTTCCAGCAAGAGTTGGCCCGCGTTTTGGAGCTCCTCAAGCAGAACGAGACGGCCCCACCGATGGCCAGCCCAACGCCGACCGCCGCCACATCTGCGCCCAACCCGGGAGATTTCGTGATCGTGGGATCCATTCGAGAAGAACGGGTAGGGGCCGGCAGCCGCCTGAGCGTGGAGGCGATCAACCGCAGCACCCGCACCGTTCTCAACGCCCGCGCTCGTTTCACCTTCTATCAGGGAGAAGCAGTCATCGATACGCGGGTGGCCGCGTTTGAGCCCAGCGATGTGCCCGCCGGACAACGGGCCTCTGCCAGTGTGCTGAAAACGGAAGCCAATTGGGATCGCGTTACCGTCACCTTCCAGTGGCAGTAGGGATCCTCAGGGAGCTAAAGCGTTGCCGCGGATCAGGCTGCCCAGGGTTTTGACCGTGATCTTGAACTGCACCCAAGGGTTCATGGGCACCACCGTCTTGTAGAGGTAGCTGTCAAAGGTTAGCCGCTGCACATCCCGGTCGGCGCACATCTCCACAAAGGCTTCGCGAGTGGCGTTGGAACGGTAGAACACCCGTTGTAGAATATCCAAAACCTTGTAGGTCAGGCCGTATTGGCGATCCCAGCGCTTGAGATACAGCTTGAGCTCCTCCTCGCTGGGGACGCGCTTCCCGCCGTTCGAGGTCTCGACGATGGTCTCGGCACACATGCGGCCCGACTTGGCGGCAAAATAGATCCCTTCGCCGCTGGATTTGGTTACATAGCCTGCCGCATCTCCCACCAAAGCCGCACGGCCCACCACGCGGCGCGGACGCGGATGCTCCGGGATCGGATGGGCCTCTACCTTAATCACCTGCCCCCCCCGAATCCGCTCGGCAGCGCGGGCACGGATCCCAGCTTGCAACTTTTGGATGTTGGCCTGGTTGGCCTTCATGGTGCCGGTGCCTACGGCTACATGGTTGGACTTGGGGAAGACCCAGGCATAGAAGTCTGGAGAAACATCGTCCCCCACGTACATCTCTGCCCGCTCTTCGTAGTAGGCCATTTTGTCGTCCGGGAGCCGAATCCGCTCCTGAAAGGCCAGGGCATAGTTGTAGTCGCCAGCACCAATGGCTTCCGCCACCTTGGAGTGGAACCCATCCGCCCCGATCACCACATCCACCGCCAAAGAACGCGGTCTCCCTTGCCTCGAGCCGTCGGAGAAATCGTTGTAGTGGAGGATGTAGGGATCCCGGTTATTTTGGGGAATTTCCAGATGCATCACTTTGCCGTTGATCAGCTCCGCCCCTTTTTGATGGGCACGGTTGCGCAAGAAGGCATCCAAGATCTCGCGGCGGCACATGCCGATGTATTCGTTTTCGTTGTCGAGGACGATATCCACCTCATAGTTGGAAGGGGAGATCATCTTCATCTTGCGCACTTTGCGGTCAATGATCTCCTCAGGGAGGTTGAATTCGGAGACCATACAGAGGGGAATGGCCCCCCCGCAGGGCTTGGCGTTGTCCAGCTTCCGCTCCAACAAAAAGGTTTCAATTCCGGCTTGGGCCAAAACTTCGGCGGCAGAGGCTCCGGCTGGGCCACCTCCCACAACAGCAACTCTCAGGCTCAAGGCGCTCTCCTCGATGCAAATGCGACTGGCTCATCAGACAGCAGGCATCCTACCACAGCTCCTCAGCAGCGTTGCAAACCTTGACAAAGTATTGCGGGCCGGCACAAGACTTCTCAACTGTCCACCCGATAGATGCCAAAGCCTGCCACGGGCCGTGGCTCTACAGAAGGCCCCGTCGCATTTGATCCCAGAGATTAAGATAGGACTCGGCCTCGGCTGAGCTCAAGGGGCGCCAGATCTCTGCGCGTTGCCAAGTGGAGATTTGAAAGTCGGCTCGGCGTTGCAGGCGGGGGGCCAGTTGCGCCAAATCCAGCGGCACAACCGAAGCGATCCCGCTCAGATTCACCAGGCGGGGGGCAAACTCAGGATTCAAGACAAAGTCAATCCAGTTGGCCAGCAGGGATCCAGCATCTGTCTGGGTTGATTCTGGGTCGGCAGGGTTTTTGAGGTGAGGTCGCACCCAGACATCCCACCAGATGGCGGAGCCAGACGCCGGGATCACCACTTCCAGCTCCGGGTAGTTGGCTTGGGTGGCATAGAGATCCTGCGACCAGCCCACGGCCACCCAGCTATCGGCCAGGCGCAAGATGGGCAGGTAGTCGGCGGAAGTATAGGCCAAAACCTGGCGGTGCAGGGATCCCAGCTCTTGCCGGAGTTCGACATCCTCAGGGTCGAGGGGATCGTTGTAGGAGCGGCCCATCTTTTTGAGGACAAGCCCGATCACCTCCCGCGGGTGATCCGGCAGGGTGATCTTGCCGGTCAGCTCAGGCCGCCACAGATCTTCCCAGTCCCGAATCGGCTTGCCCACCCGATCGCGGCGGTAGGCGATGGCCGTTACCCCCCAGCGCCAAGGCACACCCCAGATCTGTCCTTCCCGGCGCGCAGCGGCTTGCCAGCGGGGATCCAAATTGGACCATCGTTCCCCCAAAAGCTCAGGCGGCAAGGGATCCAGCCATCCGGCAGCCACGGCCCGATCCAAAGCGTCGGCCCCCAACAGGCTTAGAGCTGCCACCGGCCGCCGAACCCGCCAGGCCGAACCAGGCGGCTGGACGCTCTGCCGCAGATAGGCCAGCAGTTGGGCCCGCTCATCCACCAGTTGCAGCCGAAAGCGGGCCTGAGTGCGGCGGCGAAACTCGTTCACCAGGCTGGCGGGGATCCCTTGCTTGAGCGCCACAATCAGAGGCAGGTGCCCACCACACCCTGTCACCATCAGCCCCAGCAGGATCCCCTGCAGCAGCTCACGTCGGCTCAGTCTCACGACAATAGCGCTCCACCAGAATCAGAGCCACCAGATCATCGTACGCCTTGGCCGGCATCCGCATCCCCTTGGGCAACAGTCGCTCCCATCCTCGCGGCGGGTAAAAATCCCAGTAGCGCCGCCGGGCCTCTTCCGAGCTGTGGCGCTCGTCCACCAGGACGATCTGCGGCGGGGGGATGAGTGATTCCAGTTGGTGTTTCCAGGCCTGGGCCGTCGTCTGGTTGCCCAGGATCACCCGCTCCGCTCCAAACTGCTGCCAGAGGCTCTGCAACCTGGCCGGCGCCTCCCCTGCCAAGACCACTTCCCGATGCAAGACCTGCCACACCGGCCGGACTTGCACAACGGCAAGGCCACATTTGTCCCGCCCCGGGTCAAAACCGATCAGCACCCGCCCCTCTTCCAGCCTTACCGGACGGAGTGAGTCCATCATCCCTCAGGGGGCCCCGCTTGTGAAACTCCAGAAGAGCTGGGTTGGTCGGCCATCAGAAAACTCACCCGCAACGGCCCCGCCGTGTAAATGTCTGTGTCGGCAACCAGCTTTACATCCATAGGGGTGGTGCTTTGACGGAGGCGCTGCACCACTTCCAAAAACTTCACCTGCGAGAATTCCCCAACGGTGCCGGTGATGGGATCGGAGAGGAGCCCCTCCTCTTGCGAGCGCTGATTGGCCTGGTTCAGCAGTCGCAGCAGTTGCTGCTGGATTTGATTTTCGCTCAAACCCGGCTGGATCACCCCCTGGGCCAGCACGGATCCCTTGGCGAAAATCCGCTGGTTGGGGTAGATCTGTACCAGCACAGGCACAGGCTCGCCCTTGAGCCGATTGGAGAGCGAGAGAATGCGCACCGCCCAGCTACCGGGTTCTTGTAGCTTTTCCAAGGCTTGATCGGCATCCTCGCGGCGGATCAAGATCGCGTTTTCCAGAGGGGGCATGGGCTGGGATCCGAGGGCGAGGGCCCGTCGCTCGGCCTGAGCCAACAGTCGCTCAAACTGTTGCCGGATCACCTCCGGTTTGGCCCCTTCCGGCGACTCGACAACCCCCGTCGCCAAGACTTCTCCGGCCAGGATGGCCAACTCTCCCCGCCGCAACCGCACCGCCAACTGGTTGAGCTGCTCGATCTCCTGCTCAAGCTGTTTTTTTTGGCTCTCCAGTTGGGCCAGAGCTGCCTGGGCCGTATCCAACGAGCGCTCTAACTGATCCCGATCCAGTTGCAGGGCTTGTTTTTGCGACTGCAGCGTGGCAATGACCTGCCGGGCCGACTCCACCTCTGCCTTCACCGCCTCCAACTCGGCCTGGGCTCGAGCCAGGCTGGGCTGCACCTGGGCCAGTTGCTCATTGGCTGCCGCCAGCTTGGCCTCTGCCTCTTGCCGCTCCTGCAGCGCCAAGGTCAGTTGATCCCGGACTTCGCTCAGGCGGGTCTGGGCTGCCGATTGCTGGCTGCGAAACTGGTCGAGATCCAGCTTGAGGCGGTCTCGCTCAACCCTGAGAGCGGCATTTTCGGCTTCCAGCAGGGCCTTTTGGCGGTTGAGGGCCCGCAGCTCCTGCTCCGCCTGGGCAATTTGGTTGGTGTAGCTGAACAGGGCCTCCGACAGGGAGCGGTTGAGGAGCAGCAGTGTGCCCAAGGTCAGCGCCGAGATGCTCACCCCGGTAATCACGGCTACCAAAACCGCCGTGTGGCGGGGGCGCAGGTTAAACCAGGTGAGGCGCTTTTTGCCAATCCGATAGCCGACCCGATCCCCAACCACGGCAATCAGGCCACTGACAAACAACATGTAGAGGATCAGCAGTACGCCTTGCATAGCCTGGGATCCCTGCCATGGAAATCTTAGCAAGGTTGCCCTGAGAACTTTGCAGGTGATTGCGGAGCTGGGAGTAGGATTTCGACGTCTGATGCCAGGGGCTCTAATCAGCGTAGAGGAGCCGCTCCACCGCCGCCACAATATCTGCCGGCTGCACGATCGTGGCTGCCTCCAGCGTGCCGTTGTAGGGGGTGGGAATGTCCTGGGAGGCCAACCGCACCACCGGCGCGTCCAGCTCGTCAAACAATTCTTCCATGATGCGGGCGGTCAGCTCCGCCCCAATGCCGCCTGTTTTCATGTCTTCTTCAACGATGACCACCCGGTGGGTTTTGCGCACCGAAGCAGCAATGGTCTCCATATCCAGAGGTTTGAGGGAAATCAAATCGATCACCTCGGGATCGATCTCCTGTAACACCAAAGTATCCACAGCCTTGAGCACGTGGTGGCGCATGCGCGAGTAGGTGAGCAGGGTAACGTCCGACCCGGATCGGACAATTTCGGCTTTATCCAGAGGCAAAAGATACTCTTCCTCCGGCAGATCTTCTTTTAAGTTGTACAGGAGCACATGCTCGAAAAAGAGAACGGGGTTGTCGTCGCGGATGGCCGACTTGAGCAAACCCTTGGCATTGTAAGGGGTTGAACAGGCCACGATCTTGAGGCCGGGCACCGCTTGAAAGTAAGCCTCCAGCCGCTGCGAGTGCTCGGCTCCCAACTGGCGGCCCACCCCGCCCGGCCCGCGGATGACCAGTGGGATCTTAAAGTTGCCGCCGGAAGTGTAGCGCAGCATGCCGGCGTTGTTGGCGATTTGGTTGAAGGCCAGGAGCAAAAAACCCATGTTCATCCCTTCCACCACCGGGCGCAAGCCGGTCATGGCTGCCCCGATGGCCAGGCCGGTGAAGCTGTTCTCGCAAATGGGGGTATCCAGCAGGCGCATCTCCCCATACTTGCGATACAGGTCTTTGGTGACTTTGTAGGAGCCGCCGTAATGGCCGACATCCTCTCCCAGCACGAATACATTGGAATCGCGGGCCATTTCTTCGTCGAGGGCGGCACGCAAGGCGTTGTAAAGAAAGGTCTCAGCCATAGGGGTCAAGTGAAGGGCTAAACTCCCATTAAACCATTTTGCCGGCAGGGATCCGCCCACCGATAGGCTCATTGCAAACCCGATTGAGACACTTCCGCGACTCCTTTGTCCAGGGGAGGAGTTAGGGATCCACGTGATGCTTTTTCACATTTTTTCCACAACCGCAAGGGCACTTTATAGTGGAGGATCCCGTCTCCATCCCGCAAAGGATTGTAACCGCCATGTCTCACTTCACCACTCTGCAAGTGCAAATCAAGGACGCCGAGCTCTTGGAAGAGACCCTAAAGGAACTGGGCTACGCCGTGCAGCGGGATGCCAGCTTGCGCGGCTACCTGTGGAATCGCACCCGCGCCGACTTGGTGATCCGTCAGCAAAATGGCTTCGACATCGGCTTTCGCCGCAACGGGGATCACTACGAGCTGGTGACCGATCTGTGGGGAGCAGGTATCGATCCCCAGACCTTCTTGGAGCCGATTTTGCAGCGCTACGCCCACAAAAGCTTGCTGCGCTCGGCCCGGGAACAGGGCTATGCCATTGAGGCCGAAGAAGTGTTGGAGGATGGCACCATCCGCGTCGTGGTGGGACGTTGGGTATAGCCGGGCCTATGATCGGCAACTCCCAGCTCTCCGGTGGCACCCGGCCACGACTTTGGGATCTGGTGTTGGGGGGTCAAACGGCGACCGCCCCGGCCCAGGCTTTGGTGTTGGGAGGCATCGAGGGGGCGCGGCGGCGCCTTGCCCACAGCGACGAGGCGGTGCGTCTGGCCACCTTGCCCCAGTTGCTGCAGTACGGGTCGGCGGGCCTGGCCGAGCTGATTGCGGCCCTGGCCGGCAACAGCTCTTGGGCGGTGCGCCTGGCGGCTTGGCGCTTGTTGTCGCAGCTAGGGCAGCCGGAGGCGGAGCGGGCCTGTCGCGCCTACAGCCCCTTTCGCCCGGTGGGGGGAGCGCAAGGGGTGATCGTGGCCTATCGGCGCGGCGAGCGGGACTTCACCTACGCCGACTTGGAGGGAGTGGATCTGCAAGAGGCGCGGCTGGGGGGTGCTAACTTCCACGAAGCCAATTTGAGAAAGGCCAACCTGCGCTTTTGCAACTTCAACGGCGCCCAACTGCAGCAAGCGGATCTGCGCCAGGCCAATTTGCAAGGGGCCAAGCTGAGCGGAGCCGACTTACAGGGGGCCGATCTGGAGGGAGCCGACTTGAGAGGGGCCAAAGTCAGCGGCACCAGCCTGCGGGGATCCCGGCTTTCCCAAGAGACCCACCTGGAGGAGCGGCTGCGCCACATCTGGCAGTTGCAGAACTGGGGGGGAGAGGGGCAGGATCTCTGTGGTCAAGACCTGAGCAAGGCCGACTTGAGGGGGCTGGTGCTGCGCCAGATCCGGCTGCGGGGGGCCGACCTGAAGCGCGTCGATCTGCGCGGATCTGACCTGGAAGGAGCAGACTTGCGGGGGGCCAACCTGCAGCGGGCGGATCTGCGGGAGGCCAACTTGCAAAATGCCGACCTGGAAGGAGCCGATCTCAGCGGCGCCGAGCTGCGCCAGGCCCAGTTCCAGGGGGCCAACCTGCGCCGGGCCGATGTCAGCCGCGCCAACCTCGCCCAGGCCAACCTGCAAGGCGCCCAGATCGAGGGCCTCAAGCACAGCGGATCCCAGATTGTCGGCCTCATCTTCCCCGACGGCACCCCCCTCAAGCCCTGGTGGTGGTAACAAGATACCTGCCGCTTGAGCAAGACTAACCCAACGCCGGATGATGCCAACTTTTGCTCAACGCTTCCTCGCTGCTGGGTAATCTCCATGGCCTTATTCAACAATAGGTTTGTCACATCGATCCCTAACTCCCCTCTCCCTCAGGGAGAGGGGTTGGGGGTGAGGGTTGGGAGAGGGGTTGGGGGTGAGGGGTGCCCCTCAGGGAGAGTATCTAATGGTCATGGGCAAAATGCTGCAGCTCTACCTAGGCCCGCCCTTGTCAACCCTCACCCCATCTCCCAAATCCAAAGGAATCCCAAGATCCCCAAGCCCACGCCCCAACCTGGCCCACCATGGGAGTAGAGATACCTAGGGGGTACGGCTATGGTTTTGGCAGAACAGCTCTCGACAAAACCGCTGACCGACGACGAACTGCGCAAAATGGACGCCTACTGGCGGGCCGCCAACTACCTGTCGGTGGGGCAGATTTACCTGATGGACAACCCGCTGCTGCGGGAACCCCTCAAGCTAGAGCATGTGAAGCCGCGCCTGCTGGGGCACTGGGGCACCACACCGGGGCTGAATTTTATCTACGTGCATCTCAACCGCATCATCAAGCGGGAAAACCTCAACATCCTCTACATCACCGGCCCCGGCCATGGCGGCCCCGCTCTGGTGGCCAACACGTACCTGGAGGGCACCTACAGCGAGGTGTACCCCAACATCAGCCAAGACGCCGAGGGCATGCGCAAGCTCTTCAAGCAGTTCTCCTTCCCCGGCGGCGTACCCAGCCACGTGGCCCCGGAAACCCCCGGCTCCATCCATGAGGGGGGAGAGCTGGGCTATGCTCTAGCCCACGCCTTTGGGGCGGCCTTCGACAACCCCGATCTGCTGGTGGCCTGTGTAGTCGGGGATGGAGAAGCCGAGACCGGCCCCCTGGCCGCCTCTTGGCACTCCAACAAATTCCTCAACCCCATCCACGACGGGGCGGTGCTGCCGATTCTGCACCTCAACGGCTACAAGATCGCCAACCCGACGATCCTGGCCCGCCTCAGCCGTGAAGAGCTGCAAAGCCTGTTTGTGGGCTATGGCTACAAGCCCTACTTTGTCGAAGGCTCCGAGCCAGCCCAGATGCACCAGTTGATGGCCGCCACTTTGGACACGGTGATCCACGAGATTCAAGAAATCCAGCAGCACGCCCGCAGCAAAGGGGATCCTACCCGTCCGCAGTGGCCGATGATCATCCTGCGCACCCCCAAAGGCTGGACGGGCCCCAAAGAGGTGGACGGCAAAAAAGTAGAGGATTTCTGGCGCTCCCACCAGGTGCCACTGGCGGATCTGGCCAAGAACCCGGAGCACCTCAAGCTCCTGGAAGAGTGGATGCGCAGCTACAAGCCAGAAGAGCTCTTCGACGAAAACGGCCGTTTGCGGCCCGAGCTGCAAGAGCTGGCCCCCAAAGGGGAAAAACGCATGGGTGCCCTGCCCCACGCCAACGGCGGCCTGCTGACGCGGGAGCTGAAAATGCCGGACTTCCGCAACTACGCCGTAGACGTCCCGCGCCCTGGCACCACGGAGGCCGAGGCCACCAAGGTGCTGGGACAGTTTTTGCGAGATGTAATGAAGCTCAACCCCCACAACTTCCGCCTCTTCGGCCCCGACGAAACTGCATCCAACCGTCTGAACGCCGTGTTTGAGGCCAGCGACCGCACCTGGGTGGCCCCTATCTACGACTACGACGAGCACCTCTCCCCCGATGGGCGGGTGATGGAGATCTTGAGCGAGCACGTCTGTCAGGGCTGGCTGGAGGGCTACCTGTTGACAGGCCGCCACGGCTTCTTCTCCTGCTACGAAGCCTTCATCCACCTGGTGGACTCGATGTTTAACCAGCACGCCAAGTGGCTGAAAACCACCCGGCACATCCCTTGGCGGCGGCCCATCCCCTCCCTCAACTACCTGCTCACCTCCCACGTGTGGCGGCAGGATCACAACGGCTTCAGCCACCAGGATCCCGGCTTTTTGGATCACGTGGTCAACAAAAAGGCCGAAATCATCCGCGTCTATCTGCCCCCGGATGCCAACACCCTGCTCTCGGTGGCCGACCACTGCCTGCGCAGCCGCCACTACGTCAACGTGATCGTGGCAGGGAAACAGCCGGCCCTGCAGTATCTGGACATGGATGCCGCCATCAAGCACTGCACCCAGGGCCTGGGGATCTGGGAGTGGGCCAGCAACGACCAGGGCTCCGAGCCGGATGTGGTGATGGCCTGCTGCGGCGATGTGCCGACGATGGAAACCCTAGCGGCGGCGGACTTTTTGCGGCAGCACCTGCCGGACATCAAGATCCGGGTGGTGAACGTGGTGAACCTGATGAAGTTGCAGCCGCCCAGCGAACACCCCCACGGCCTCAGCGATGTGGATTACGTCAGTATCTTCACGCCCGATAAGCCCATCGTGTTTGCCTTCCACGGCTACCCCTGGCTGATCCACCGCCTCACCTACCGCCGTCCCAACCACCACAACCTGCACGTGCGCGGCTACAAGGAGGAAGGCACCACCACCACCCCCTTTGACATGTGCGTCCTCAACGAGGTGGATCGCTTCAGCTTGGCGGATGACGTGTTAGACCGGGTGGAGCGCTTCAAATACGAGCGGGCCCACATCAAGCAGATCATTCAGGATAAGCTCGTCGAGCACAAGCAGTACATCCGCGAACATGGGGAGGATCTGCCGGAGGTGCGCAACTGGAAGTGGCCCTACTAGGCGCCCACCGGCCCTTCAACTCTGAGCTTCCGGCAGGATAGAGTTTTCTTGGGCTCCCCTGCCGGAGTTTTTTGAGCGGTTGTGGCGTGTTGGAGGTTGAAGGTGTGAGGGGTTCAGAAAGGACGGATGCGGATACGCTTCCCGATCTGGAAGAGGCGGACTGGGGTGGGATGGCGCTCTCCCTGACTCTGGGCTTGGCCCTCTCGGCCCTGGTGATCGGGATCCGGCCCCAGGTGATCGTCCCCTTTGGATTGAGCGTGTTGGCTTCGGCCTTGCTGGGATCCCTGCTCCTCCCTGCCTTGCGGCGCTGGAAGGCAGGGCAGGTCATCCGCCAAGAGGGGCCCCCGTCCCACCATAAGAAAGCAGGCACGCCGACGATGGGTGGGATCAGCTTTTTGCCTGTGGGGCTGCTGGTGGCCGGGAGCTGGAGCGGCTGGGATCCCCAGTGGCTGGCGGTGGCGCTGCTGGCGCTGGCCTATGGCTTGGTCGGCTGGCTGGACGATTGGCTGGTCATCCGGCAGCGCTCCAACAAGGGGTTGCCCCCCAAAGCGAAGCTTTTGCTCCAGGTGGGGATCGGGCTGGTTTTTTGCGGCTACCTGGCCTGGCAAGGGATCCCTACCGTTCTAACCCTGCCGGGAATAGGCACCCTCTCCCTGGGCTGGCTGTTCTGGCCGCTGGCTTTGTTTGTGTTGGTGGGAACCAACAACGCCGTCAACCTTGCCGACGGCATGGACGGCTTGGCGGCAGGGGTGGTGGCCCTTGTCCTGGCGGGGCTTGGGTTGACAGCAGCGGATTCGGAGTTGGCAGGGCTGGCCTTTGCTCTCAGCGGCGCCTGTCTGGGCTTTCTGGTGCACAACCACCACCGGGCGCGGCTATTTATGGGCGATACCGGCTCCCTGGGCTTGGGGGGCGCTCTGGCAGGGCTGGCGCTGTTGGGGGATCAGCTCTGGGCCCTGGCCTGGATGGGCGCAGTGCTGGTGGCAGAAGCCCTGTCGGTGATCCTGCAGGTGGGCTACTTCCAGTACACCAAACGCAAAACCGGACAAGGCAAACGGCTGCTGCGCATGTCGCCCTTGCACCACCATCTGGAGCTGGGCGGCTGGTCAGAGGTGCAGGTGGTGGGATGCCTCTACGGCATCACGGCGGTGCTGGTGGGTCTGGGCTGGTGGCACTGGGCAATGTAAGTTGGCGAGCTTGGGTCTGCTCAGGGAAGGGATCCAGCCGCGATCCCTTCTGTTGTGAGAAAAACGCAAAGATTACTGACCGATGTTTGTTGCCTGTCAAATTTCTAACTGAATCTTTTACATTCACCGCCGCAGATCGGGGATCGCTGTAACGTATGAATATGAATTTAAGTTAACGGCTCGTCCCCCTGTAACCCAAGTTGGGGGGAGCTTAAGGAGTGTGATCTTATGATGCCGAGTGGCTCCAAGAATTCCGACAGGCCAGCGGCACAGTCAGGCTATGGAGACTCGCCGACCCAGATAGCTCCCTTCTCGGCGGGGGCTGGCGATCGGGCCTCGGCGCGGCCAAGGGCAACTGCTCCCTACGTGGTGTTACACGGCCATTTCTATCAGCCGCCGCGGGAGGATCCCTGGCTTAACCGCATTCAGCGTCAGCCCAGCGCCAGCCCCTTTCACGACTGGAACGAGCGCATTCTGGCGGAGTGTTATCGGCCCAATGCCTTTGCCCGCGTTCTGGATGACCAGGGACGGGTGGTGCGCATTGTCAATAACTATGAATTCCTGAGCTTTAACTTCGGCCCCACCCTCCTCTCTTGGCTGGAGGAGCACGACGTTGAGGTTTACCAGCGCATTTTGGCCGGCGACCGTCTCAGCGCCGAGCGGCTGGAGGGGCATGGCAATGCCATCGCCCAAGTCTACAACCACGTCATCCTGCCGCTGGCCAACGAGCGCGACAAGTACACCCAGATTCGCTGGGGGATTGCCGATTTCCAACACCGTTTTGGGCGCCATCCTCAAGGTATGTGGCTGGCGGAAACCGCCATCGACGCGGCGACGGTTACAGCCTTGGTCGACTGTGGGATCCGCTTCGTCATTTTGGCCCCCAGCCAGGCGCAGCGCGTTCGCCCTTTGGGGCAAACGGAATGGATGGATGTCAGCCAGAACCAGATCGATCCCCGGCGGCCCTACCGCTGCTTTACCCCCGACCGAGAGGGGTACTTGGATATTTTCTTTTTCGACGGCCCCATTTCCCGTGACTTGGGCTTTGGGGATATCGTTTACAGCACCCAGTCGCTGGCGGAGCGGATCCGTTCCGCTCTGCACCCGGACACCGAGGGGGAAGCCTATCTGGTCAACTGTGCCACCGATGGCGAGACTTTTGGCCACCACAAGCGCGGAGTGGAGCGCACGCTGGCCTATGCCTTTTGCGAGGAATTTCCTCGCCGGGGCTGGCAGGTGGGCAACTACAGCCATTTTCTCAGCCAACATCCCCCCACTTGGGAGGTGCAACTGAAACCGGTCACCGCCTGGAGCTGCGCCCACGGGGTAGGACGTTGGTCGCGCGACTGTGGCTGTGGAGCGGTGGGTGGGTGGCACCAACGCTGGCGGCAACCGTTGCGGGAGGCCCTCAACTGGCTGCGGGATCAGCTTGCCGAGATCTACGAGACGGAAGCCAGAGCCTACCTGCGGGATCCCTGGCTGGCGCGGGATCACTACATTGAGGTGATCTTGGATCGGGAGCGCTGCGATTCGTTTTTGCGGGAGCATCAGAGCCACCGCCTCAGGGCTGAAGATCAGGTGCAGGTGCTGCGCCTGTTGGAGATGCAGCGCTACAGCCAGTTGATGTTTACCAGTTGTGGCTGGTTTTTTGAGGAGCTATCCCGTCCTGAAGGGGTGCAGATCCTGCGCTATGCGGCACGGGCTATCCAGTTGGCGGCAGCCGTGACGGATGTGAGCCTAGAAGAGGAGTTCCTCAACCGCCTGAGCAAGGCTCCCAGCAACCTCGACCTCTACAAAGACGGCAAGGGGGTCTACTGCGCCTTGGTGCGTCCCACCCTGGTCAGCCCACAGCGGCTGGTGGCCCAGCACGCCATGCTGTCTCTCTTTAACGGCATCCCCCGCTCCCAAGGGTATGGGTTGGATCCAGTGGATCAGGAGCGCCTGACGATAGGGGGATCCACACTGGCCATCGGGCGGGTGAAGCTTACCTTTCCCAGCACCCGCGAAGAGCACGATCTGATCTACGCCATGCTCCACATCGGCGGCTGGGACTTTCAATGTGGCGTTAGGCCGTTTGCCGGGCGGCGCAGCTATGAACAGTTGAAAACCCGCTTGCTGGCCGGATCCCCCAGTCGGGTGGAGATGATCCTGGCTCTGCAAGATCTGTTTGGGCCGGAAACCTTTGACCTCAACGCCCTGAACGACGAAGACCGGCAGCAGATGATGCGCTGGCTTACCCAAGATACCCTAGACCGCCTGGCCCAACTCTATCGCCAAACCTACCTGGACAATTACGGGATCCTGATGGCTTTTCGTGCCGATGGCCTGCCGATCCCGGAAGAATTGTTGGCCGCAGCTCAGATCACCCTCAACCAGCGCCTGTTGAACAGTTTGCGGGCGATGGAAATAGAAGAGGGCAAGCGGGATCACCTGATGGAGTTGCGGGCGATCGCCCGTGAGGCGGAGCAGTTGGGGTGTCAGTTGCGGCGGGAAGAAGCAGCCCGTGTTCTGGATCGGCTCTTGCAGCGGGGGATGTGGCAGCTTGCCCACGCTTTTGAGCTGGAGACTGTTGGCGAACAGCTCCACAACCTGGAAGAGTGGTTGCAATTGGCCGCGGATCTGCGCCTGCCCATTAATCTAGATCGTCTCCAAGAGCTCTACCTGGCGACCCTGGAACGTCAGGTCGGCCCCCGCTGCCCGGCTTGGCCCCCAGAAGAGTGCCGCGACATTTCCGCCGAAAATCTGCACCGCCTCTTACAGGTTGGGCAACGGATTCGGGTCAACGTCAACGCTTGGCTGCGGCACCTACAACCCCAAGAGTTCAGAGCCAAGTGAGTTGCACAGCGGCCTTGCCTGTTTTGTTGGCGAGCGCAGCCAGCCGGGCCAATCCCAAAAAAGAGGGATCCCGACGAGCAACT
Source organism: Synechococcus sp. OH20 (assembly GCF_047502685.1). NCBI lineage: Bacteria > Bacillati > Cyanobacteriota > Cyanophyceae > Synechococcales > Synechococcaceae > Synechococcus > Synechococcus sp. OH20. The sequence goes on from NZ_JANSIQ010000007.1 coordinate 43,903, forward strand.
TGACCTGCAGGTGACCTCCTACAATAGAAGGCTGACTCTGCCACCCCTGGGATCCCATGCCGCGCCGTACCGACATTCACAAGATCTTGCTCATTGGAGCGGGGCCGATCGTCATTGGCCAAGCCTGCGAGTTCGACTACTCCGGCACCCAAGCCTGCAAAGCCTTGCGAGAGGAGGGCTACGAGGTGATCCTGGTCAACTCCAACCCGGCCACCATCATGACGGATCCCAGTATGGCGGATCGCGTCTACATCGAGCCGGTGACGGCGGACTTCGTGGCCCAGATCATCGAGCGGGAGCGCCCCGATGCCCTGCTCCCCACCATGGGGGGACAGACGGCCTTAAATGTGGCCGTGGAACTGGCCCGGCGCGGGATCCTAGACCAGTACGGCGTGGAACTAATTGGGGCCAAGCGGGAGGCCATCGAAAAGGCCGAGGATCGGGAGCTGTTTAAGCAGGCAATGCAGCGGCTTGGCCTGGCCGTACCGCGGTCAGGGTTGGCCCGCAGCCTGGCCGAAGCCAAGCAAATCGCCCACGAGATCGGCTATCCCCTCATCATCCGCCCCGCCTATACCCTAGGGGGCACGGGCGGCGGCGTGGCCTACAACCAAGAAGAATTTGAAGAGATCTGCGCCGCCGGCCTCGAGGCCAGCCCGGTCTCCCAGATCCTGGTGGAGGAGTCGGTGATTGGCTGGAAGGAGTTTGAGCTGGAGGTGATGCGGGATCTGGCGGACAACGTGGTGATCATCTGCTCGATTGAAAACATCGACCCCATGGGGGTACACACCGGCGACTCCATCACCGTGGCCCCGGCCCAGACCCTTACTGACAAGGAGTACCAGCGGCTGCGGGACTACGCCATCGCCATCATGCGCGAGATCGGGGTGGAAACGGGGGGATCCAACGTGCAGTTTGCCGTCAACCCCGCCAACGGTGAAGTGCGGGTGATTGAGATGAACCCGCGGGTTTCCCGCTCTTCTGCTTTGGCCAGCAAGGCCACCGGCTTCCCCATTGCCAAGATTGCTGCCAAGCTGGCCGTGGGCTACACGCTGCCGGAGCTCCCCAACGACATCACCCGCAAAACTCCGGCCAGCTTCGAGCCCACCCTCGACTACGTGGTCACCAAGATCCCTCGCTTTGCCTTTGAGAAGTTCCCCGGTTCGGAGCCGGTCTTGACCACCCAGATGAGGTCGGTGGGGGAGGCGATGGCCATTGGCCGCACCTTCCAGGAGTCCATCCAGAAGGCGCTGCGCTCTTTGGAGATCGACCGCCCCGGCTTTGGCAGCGACCGGCCAGAAGTCTTCCCCAAGCCGGAGGAAGTGCGGGCCAACCTGCGCACCCCCAACCCCTTTCGCCTCTTGACCATTCGCACCGCCCTGCTCATGGGTTTTTCGGCCCAGGAAATTGCCCAGCTTACCCATATTGATCCCTGGTTCATCGACAAGCTGCAGGAGCTGGTGGAAGTGGAGCAAGCCCTCAAGGGGCGAGAACTGGGATCCCTGAGTGCTGAGGATCTGCGGCACCTCAAGCAAATGGGCTTCAGCGACCGGCAGATCGCCCACCTGACCGGCTCCAGCGAAGCTCAGGTGCGGGATCGCCGTAAGCAACTGGGGGTGATCCCCACCTACAAGACGGTGGACACCTGCGCTGCCGAGTTCGAGGCGACCACCCCCTACCAGTACTCCACCTACGAGAGCGAATCCGAGACCTTCCCCACCGCCAAGCCGAAGGTGATGATCCTGGGGGGCGGCCCCAACCGCATCGGCCAAGGGATCGAGTTCGACTACTGCTGCTGTCATGCTGCCTTTGCCCTCAGCCGCCTCGGATATGAGACCATCATGGTCAACTCCAACCCCGAGACGGTTTCCACCGACTACGACACCGCCGATCGCCTCTACTTTGAGCCGCTCACTCACGAAGAGGTGATGAACCTGGTCGAAGCTGAGCAGCCGGTGGGCCTGATCGTGCAGTTTGGCGGCCAAACCCCCCTGAAACTGGCCCAGGGGCTGGCAGCAGCCCAGGCACCCATCTGGGGCACTTCCCCCGACTCCATCGACATAGCCGAGGATCGCGGGCGCTTCGAGCGCATCTTGCGGGAGCTGGATATTCGCCAACCGGCCAACGGCATTGCCCGCAGCGTGGAAGAAAGCCTGGAAATTGCCCGCCGCATCGGCTACCCGGTGGTGGTGCGGCCCAGCTATGTGCTGGGGGGACGGGCCATGGAGATTGTCTATTCGGATCAAGACCTGCAGCGCTACATGCAACTGGCGGTGGCGGTGGATCCCGACCGTCCCGTGCTGGTGGATCAGTTTTTGGAGGACGCGGTGGAGGTGGACGTAGATGCCATTGCCGACCGCACCGGGGCTGTAACCATTGGCGGGATCCTAGAGCACATCGAGCAGGCCGGGATCCACTCGGGGGATTCCGCCTGCGTCTTGCCCAGCCGCACCCTCAGCCCCGAAGTGCTGCAGGTGATTCGCGACTGGACGGTGAAGCTGGCCCAAGCTCTCAAGGTGGTGGGGCTTATTAACGTGCAATACGCCGTCCAGAAGGAGCAGGTCTACGTCCTGGAGGCCAACCCGCGCGCTTCCCGCACCGTGCCGTTCGTCAGCAAGGCCATTGGCCATCCCTTGGCCGATTATGCCGCCCAGGTGATGAGCGGCAAAACCCTGGCGGAGCTGGGCTTTACCCAGGAGGTGATCCCACCCTACGTGGCTGTCAAGGAGGCGGTGCTGCCGTTTCACAAGTTTCCTGGTACCGACACGCTGCTGGGGCCGGAGATGCGCTCTACCGGTGAGGTGATGGGGATTGACACCGACTTTGGCCGTGCCTTTGCCAAGGCGCAACTGGCTGCTGGCCAAAACCTGCCCCTAGGGGGCACGGTGTTCATCAGCGTTAACGATCGCGACAAGCAAGCCGTGATCCCGGTGGCCCAAGAGTTTGTCAAGCTGGGCTTTCGTCTGCTGGCCACTGCCGGCACACAAAAAGTTCTGGCCGAGCACGGAATCCCTGTCGAGAAGGTGCTCAAGCTGCACGAGGGCCGGCCCCACGTCATCGACGCCATCAAAAACCACCAGATTCAGCTCCTCGTCAACACCCCTTCCGGTGTCGAGGCGCAGCAAGATGGCCAAAAGATCCGCCGCACTGCCCTGGCCTACAAGATCCCTTTGGTTACTACTCTGGCCGGGGCCAAAGCCACTGCCGCCGCCATCCGGGCTCTACAGTTGGGATCCCTGCAGGTGAAGTCCCTGCAGGAGTTTCACGCCGAAATTGGACGATAGCTCTCAACCTTCTTGGGTTACCTTTCTGAAGAAATTCTTAAGACCTTCACCTTAAGAAACTCCGAAGTTCTCGGCTGAAGAAAGTGGCCTTGGCTGCCCAGGAAAAGCCGAGACCAAGGCATCAAAATTGCAACACTGATTTGCCTATTTGTATCGATAAATCAATTTGTTTCACATTCTGGCTGCGCAAGTTAGGGATCCCTGTCGGCATCCCGAAAACTGTCTAGTTTGGAAGAAGGCTCCCTCAGGCCAGGCCTTGTCGAGCGCTCTCCTGACGTCGGTTCGGCAAACCCAAGAGAGAGGGGGCTTTGCTGAAATTTTCTAGGAGTTGGCCTATGAGTACGGTCATTCGTCGCTCCGCTGCTGCGCGGCGGCTGTGGAGTTGGAGTAGTTTTTGTCAGTGGATCACCAGCACCGAAAATCGGCTTTACATCGGCTGGTTTGGCGTATTGATGATCCCAACGTTGTTGGCGGCAGCCTTTTGTTTTGTAATTGCCTTCATTGCCGCGCCGCCGGTGGATATGGACGGGATCCGCGAGCCGGTGATTGGCTCTTTGTTGGGGGGCAACAACCTCATTTCTGCAGCGGTGGTGCCCACCTCAGCCGCCATTGCCCTGCACTTTTACCCCATCTGGGAAGCCGCCTCTTTGGATGAGTGGCTCTACAACGGCGGCCCCTACCAGCTCATCGTGCTCCACTTTCTCATTGGGGTGTGGTGCTACCTTGGCCGGCAGTGGGAGTTGAGCTACCGCCTGGGCATGCGCCCCTGGATTGCGGTGGCCTTTTCTGCGCCGGCGGCTGCTGCTACAGCGGTGCTCTTGGTCTACCCCATTGGCCAGGGCAGCTTCTCGGAAGGGCTGCCGCTGGGGATTGCCGGCACCTTCCACTTCATGCTGGCCTTCCAGGCGGAACACAACATCTTGATGCACCCCACCAGTTGGCTGGGGGTAGCCGGGGTGTTTGGCGGCGCCCTGCTGGCGTCTCTACACGGCTCCCTAGTGATGTCTAGCCTGATCCGGGAGACCTCGGAAGAGGAGTCGGCCAATGCCGGCTACCGCTTCGGCCAAGAGGAAGTCACTTACAACTTCCTGGCCGGCCACTACGCCTTCTTGGGGCGGCTGGGGATCCCCGGCCTTGGCTGGCGCAACAGCCGCTCCGTTCACTTCTGGATGGCGGCCCTGCCGACCGTAGGGATTTGGGCGGCAGCCATTGGCATTGGGATGATGGCCTTTAACCTCAACGGCTTTAACTTCAACCAGTCCATCCTGGACGGCCAGGGCCGGTTCATCCCCACCTACGCCGACCTGGTCAACCGCGCCAACCTGGGGATCCAGGCCATGCACGCCCCCAACGCCCACCACTTCCCCCTGCTGTTGGCAGCCAAAGCCGACTAGGCTCGGTCGAGTTCAAAGGCGCGGTGGGCAGCTTGCAGAGCGTGGATTCCCTGCTCCTGTCGCACCACGCAGCTTACCTTGATCTCCGAGGTGGCGATCATCTCGATGTTGATCCCGGCGTCGGCCAAGGCAGCAAAAAAGTGCGCCGCCACGCCGGGATAAATTTCCATCCCGGCACCGACGATGCTCACCTTAGCGATGTCGTGGTCGGCTTCGACCCCCGCCGCCTGCAGTTCCTCGGCCACCTGCCGGCACACGGCCTCAGCCGCCCTGGCCTGGTCCTGAGGCACCGTAAAGGCGATGTCGGTGCTGGGGATCCCATTGTGGTAGCCCCGCTGGCTTTGGATGATGGTATCGACGATAACGCCAGCTGCGGCCAGGCGCCCAAACAGATGGGCAGCCGTCCCCGGACGATCCGGCACCTTGCGGATGCCCAGCCGCGACTGCTTCAGATCCAGGGCAACGCCCCGCACTGGGTGGTTGCTGGGGAGGGGATCCCGGCCAAGGGCTGCCGTGACCCGATGCAAATGGGGAATCACCTGAAACGCCTCCCCCAGCGCCAGGGCGGCCTCCCCAGCCCGCTCGGCAGCCACCACACAGCTCACCTTGATCTCCGACATGGAGATCATCTGGAGATTGATCCCGGCTTCCGCCAGCACTCGAAACATCTCGGCGGCAATGCCCGGGCGACCCATCATCCCCACCCCGGCAATGCTGACCTTGGCCACCGCCTCCTCGACGAGGACTTCCCTACACCCCAGCTCCTGGCCCACCTGCCGCGCCACGGCTGCCGCCTGGGCTGCCTGCGCCCGGCTGACGGTAAAGGCAATGTCGTTGGTAGGGGATCCCTCGGCTGCACTGAGGTGGAGCGACTGCAGGATTAAATCGACGTTGATCCCGGCTGCCGCAATTTCCTGGAACAGTTGGGCGGCAATGCCCGGACGATCCGGCACTCCCACCAGCACCACCTTGGCCTGATCCCGATCCAGCTCCACCGTATCCACTGCCCGGCCCAGCTCAATGCTGCTATCGGCGGGGCGAGGACGGGGGGGAGGAGAAAGAATGAGGGTGCCCTCGGATCCCGCCTGCAAGGGCTCCAGGCTGGAGCGCACCCGCAGCTTGACGCCGTAGTTGCGGGCAATCTCCACCGAGCGGGGGTGGAGCACCTGCGCTCCCAGGCTGGCCAGCTCCAGCATCTCGTCGGCGGTAATCTCTGGCAACAGCCTGGCCTCGGGTACCTTGCGCGGGTCGGTGGTGAAGATCCCCGGCACATCGGTGTAGATCTCGCACAGCTCTGCCCCCAAAGCCACCGCCAAGGCCACCGCCGTGGTGTCGGATCCCCCCCGCCCCAGGGTGGTGATCTCCAGCTCCGCCGGGCTGGTGATGCCCTGAAAGCCGGCCACCACCACCACCTCCCCCCGCTCCAAGTGCTGCCAGAGGCGGTCCGTGTGGATGTGCAGGATGCGGGCCCGGCTGTGATCCCGGGTGGTGACAATGCCCACCTGGGTCGCCGTCAGCGAAACGGCAGGGCAGCCCAAGCGCTGCAACGCCAAGGCCAGCAGGGCAATGCTCACCTGCTCGCCGGTGGAAAGAAGCATGTCCCACTCCCGCAACTGGGCCGGCGTGGTCGGGGATCCCTGCAAGATCTGCTCCGCCAGCTCCACGAGGCGGTCGGTTTCGTCGCCCATGGCCGAGACGACCACTACCACCCGCTGCCCCTGATCCACCGTGTGGGCTACCCGCTGGGCCACGGCTTGGATGCGCTCGATGGAGCCGACGGAGGTGCCGCCGTATTTCTGGACGATCAGGCTGGGTTCCATGAAAGGAAACGAGGTCGGGGGCGGTTTGGATCCTACCTCGATCTAGACCAGGCCAAGCCAGCTTTGCAAAAATGGCGGCACCGGCAGCAGGATCAGCACCAGCAGCGTCAGCATCCCCAGCCCCAGCAAATCTCGAGCCTCATCCAGCTCAGTGACGTCGTTGAGGGCCGGCTCGTCGGCGCTGGAGATGACAAACAGCAGCAGCGCCCACAACAACAGCCAGGGCTGCACCGTCAGGGCCAGCAGCAGCACCAGCCAGCGGGCTACCCGCCCCACATTGGCCCCCATCTGCTGCCCGTACACCGCATGGACAATGTGCCCCCCATCCAGTTGGCCCACCGGCACCAGGTTAAAGGCAACCACCACCAGGCCCAGCCAGCCGGCAAAGGCCAGCGGGTGCAGATCGATCACCTGCCCCGGCTGCAGCTGATCCCCCAGCACCAGGCGAGCCAGAATTGCCAGCAGCACCGAGAAGCGTGGGTCGATGCGATGGAAGCTGATCGGGGTGGGCTGCCCCTCTGGCACTGCCGGAGGATCCCCAGGCACCGAAAAGACCAGCCCCAGCAGCAGCATCACTAAGGCGACCAGGCTGCCTGCCAGCGGCCCGGCAACAGCAATATCAAACAGCACCTTGCGGTTGGGCACCGGCTCTTTCAACTGGATAAACGCCCCAAAAGTCCCCAACACAAAGGGCACCGGGATGAAGTAGGGCAGCGAGGTTTTGATGCCATGGCGGCGGGCCACCCAATAGCGCATCCACTCATGGGATCCCAGAATGGCCAGGATCCCCACCGCATAGGGCAGCCCCTTCATCAGCGAGGGCAGATGCAGCAGCCGGTCAGGGCTGACCCCAGCCGCCTGGGCCCCAGCACTCAGGGTGGTCCAGAAGGTGAACAGCAATAGCCCCAGAGCCAGCACAGGCAACTCTCGACCATCCGCCAGAGAGCGCCGCGCCGCCGGGTTGGGCACCAGGGCAAAAAAAGGCTTGCCGGCAAACCCCTCCTGCAGCACCACCAAGAAGCGTTTGCCAAAAGTGTTTTCTACATTGCGCTGTACCCGCTCATAGGCTTCGGTGGGATCCGCCCGCAAATTGCCCCGGCAGATAATCGCCTGGGGACGGTACTCCACGTTTTGCAAATAAAAAACGTTCCAGGGGAAGCAGTGGTTGAGCTTTTCCCGCGGCACTTCGGAAATGGGGGTGTGGGCAAGAGCCAGCGAGACCGGATCGGCGGCGCTGTCTTCTTCCTCTTCCTCCGGCTCAGATTCTGCAGCCAGAGAAGGATCCCCTTCTGGCGCCTCAGGCCGGGGGTCTGTGGGTCGAATGCCCCCTCGCCGCACCAAGGTCATGCTGATAAAGTAAGAGGTGAGAAAGAGCACCAACATCAGCAACGGGGGCACTTCGTACTGAAGCACCTGCCGCCCCAGCACCCAAACCAAGGGGGGCAGCATCATCACCAGCCACAGGATCCGCCACGGCACCTTGGAGAGGCGGGCCACACTTTTTTGCAGCAGCAGGTAGGTTGCAGAACCCACCAGTGCCAACAGGATCCAATCTGCCATGAGTTGCAAAAAACAGAGGAGAACGCCTCTACCAAGCTAGCGGCAAACCCAATCTCCCTGCTACGGCCAGCAGGAGGGATCCCTCAGGAGCCAAACTTTTGCTTGGCCTGCTCGTAAACTGCCACCGTGATCTTCTGGATCCCGGCTTCGCGGGCAAACTGTTCAATCTTCCTACGGGCAGCCGGACGCACAAAGAAGGGGATTTCTTTAAGGCGCGCCTCTGCTTCTGGCGTCCACTCTATCGCTTCGTCCATCCCCCATGCCCTCAACGCAACATCCACGCCGGCAGGAGAGTGTGCCCTGTCATGCCTCGCAGGGTGAAATAGACAAACAGCAGCAACAGCAGGGATCCCAGTGTAACCAGGGCCGCCGCCGCCGGACTTTTGCGATACAAACCAACAAAAGGCTGGAGGCCAGCCCAGATTCCCCCCAGCAAAACGGTAACGAAGTAAGTGGGGTAACGGGAGACATTCTCCACAAATTGGTCTTCCAGTCTGCGGGGAGGCTGCGGTTGTGGCATGAGCGGCTCGAAGCCCAACTCCTTTTTCCTCAGTGTGCCACAGATAGCTGTCGTTGACACACTCCCTCGCCTGAAGCTTGGGTCTCAGTCGCCAGACTACTGGGTTTTTTGAGCGGTTAACCACCCACCCACGCCGTTTGGTTCACCCCCTCCGCAAGGGGAAAGCCTATCATTTCCGCGTATCAGAAAGAACATCCATTTGACAGGGAGTGGTTGGAGCCTAGGGGAGACCGCGTAGATTCAGGAAACCGAGAACCTGATATGGTAGGCGTTATCCTGCCTGCTTTGCCCTTTTGCTCAGCGCGGCCACCCTCTTCTGGACTGATGCGAGAATTGCCCTCTGATGCTTCCAATCGTGCCGGCGTACCGTTTGGGGATCAGACCCTGGCGTTGATGCGTGTCCAGGAAGCCTTGGATCAACTGGAAGCGGCCATTCTCAGCAGCCCTCGCCTGTTCTGGTCTCGCACGCTCATTGAAGAAGAAAGCATTTTGGAGCAGTTGGACTTTATCCGCCTCAACTTGCCAACAGCCCTAGAGGAAGCGGAAGAATTGCTGCGCCAGCGGGATCGGATTTTGGCCGAGGCCAATCGCTATGCCCAAGAAATCGTAGCCATGGCCCAACGCAGAGCCGAGCAGCTTCTCAACGAATCGACCATCCTGCGGCAAGCCCAAGCCCAGGCGGAGCAGTTGTTGCAACAAACCTATCAACAGAGCGAGGAAGTGCGGCGGCAGACACTGCAGGAATCAGAGCGCCTGCAGCGGGAAGCCCACCGTTACGTGGATCAGGTTTTGCAAGACCTGGAGTTGCGGTTGTTGGAATCGTTGCGAGTGATCCGCAACGGGCGGCAAAATCTTCAGGCCTGAGTTCTTGGCTGGGGACTGTCCACTTGTCCATTTTTAAGTCAATATAGGGGTAGCATCCAAGCTTGCCTGCCCTGCGGATTCGTGGTAGCCAAACTGGCCTCCGACAGGAAAGACGACGATAAGTCTTGGATGTGCTGGCAGGAACTCGACCCGCTGCAGACTGCTGTTGCGCTGAAGGGATCCTGGCCCTTTGCGCTGGCTCAGAGCAGTTCTTCTTCGCTTACCCAAGAGCACGTGGCACTCTTTTCAGCGATTGCTCCAGAACTGTACCCATCGGGCCACTTTCACAGCGGGCTCGGCCTTTGGCCTGCGAGTTCCGGCTTTGACCCTTGTTGGGAAGCCACTCTGTCGTTTAGGAGATTCTATGCCTAGTGAACCCAAAACCCGTAAGAGCCGTGAAAGTGTCAACCCACGCCCGCGCGACCGTCGCCGTGAAGCTGCCAAAGGCAGCAAAGAGGCAGGTTCAGCCACCGCCCTCTCTCTGCCGAAGTTAATCCAAGAAAATGCCGTGCTCCAATCTCGCAGCCAGTTGTTGTTGATGTACAGTGACTTCCAAACCGAAATGCCCAACGATGGCAAAACCGGTGTGGGCACCTGGCTACAGTCTCGGCTTAAGGAGCACGGCATGCCCAGCCTGATGCGTTTTGGCCCCCGCTCTCGCCCCCAGGTTTTCCGCCGCGATGAATTTCGCGAGTGGATTGCCCTGGCTCTGACCTCTGTGAACCCTCAAGGCGATACTGCCCCCTGAAGGCAGCCGAGCTAGGCCGTGAGGGGAAGTTGAGCAGTACGTTCAGAGGCTGACGGCCCAGGGATCCCGTTGCGGGAAGAGGGTGAACTGGGCTTTTCTACATCCGGCAGCAGCAGGTCCCGAATGAGGCGGGCTGCCGAGCGTTGCAACCAGCGGGAGGCCAATTGCCGGCCCAGTTGTTGGGCTTCCGGCTTGGCGGCCACTTTGGCGACGATGGGCAGAAGCTGCAGCGGCTGAAAGGTCGGGTTGCGGCTGAGGAGTTCCCACAGACGCTGCAAATGAGCCAAGCCGTCTGAGGTGCCGTTCCCTGAGCTGGAGAACAGCACATCCACCAGGCGCTCCCGCAGGAAAGCCCCCCGCTCAGAAAAGATAAACTCGACGGCTTTTTCTAGGGATCCCTGCAGGTCAAAATCTTCGCTGTTGGCGGCGTTGCGCAGCAGGTTCTCCAGGCGGTTCCAGCGAAATTGCCCTTGGTTAAACAGCAGCTCCCGCAGGGAGGTGCGCAGCTCTGGGGCGGGGTCGGTGAGCAGGCGCTGGGCCACATAGGGATAGGCCACACTCAACACTTTGAAGTTGGGATCCAAGCCGATGGCGATCCCCTCCAGGGTAAGCAAAGAGCGGATGATCAGGGCGTAGTAGGCGGGCACGCGGAAGGGAAAATCGTACATCACCCCCGAGAGCCTATCCGTGATGCTTTTAAAATTCAGCTCGGCCACGGAGCTGCCCAGGGCCTCGGCAAAGACAGCCTCCAAAGCGGGGATGATGGGGGTGAGATCCGTGTCGGGATCCAGAAACTCCAGATCCACGTAGTCCTGGGCCAAGGCGACAAAATCCCGGTTCACCAAATGGACAATGGCCTTGATCAGGCCGTAGCGCTGGTGGGGCTGGATGGTGCTCATCATGCCGAAATCGATGTAGGCCAGCCGCCCGTCGTACATGGCCAAGAGGTTGCCTGGGTGGGGGTCAGCGTGGAAAAAGCCATGCTCCAAAAGCTGCTTAAGGGAGCAGTTGACCCCGATCTCGATCAGGTGCCGCCCGTCCAGCCCTGCGGCAGTGATTTTGTCGAGCTGGGTCAGCTTGATGCCGTCGATCCACTCCATCGTCAGCACTTTGGTGCGGGTGTACTCCCAGTAAATTTTGGGGGCGTAGATGGAGGGGTGGCGGTACAGCTCCAGGAAGCGCTCGGCGTTGCGGCCTTCCTGGGTGTAGTCCATCTCTTCGTACAGCCGCCCGGCGAATTCATCGACAATGCCCACCAAGTCGCTGCGGATGCGGCGGAAGGTGCGCTTGGCCCAGGCGGCCAGGCTGCGGATGATGTACATGTCGAGGGAGATGCGCCCGATCAAATCGGGCCGCTGCACCTTGACGGCAACTTTCTCGCCCGTGTGCAGATAGGCTTGGTAAACCTGCCCCAGGCTGGCGGCGGCAATCGGCTCGGGGCTGATTTCTCGAAAGATTTTGTCTGTGGGTTGGCCGATCTCCGACTCGATGAGGGCAAAAGCAACGGCATTCTCGAAGGGGGGCAGCTCATCCTGAAGCTTGGCCAGTTCCTCTAAAAACAGGGGCGAAACCAGATCGGGACGGGTGGAGAGGGCTTGGCCGATTTTGATGGCCGTCGGCCCCAATTGCGTGAGGATCTCCCGCAGTCGAATCGCGTGTTGGGGGCGATGCTTCTGCTCCACTCCTCGCCAGCGATCCCAAAACACCCAGGCCAACAAGCCCAAAAAGGGGGTGATCAACTGAAAGAGACGCCCCAGCACCAGATCCCAACGCCCCCGATATTGCCTGGCCAATTGCTCTGGGTCGTAGCGCAGGCTTGACTGCGAAACCGACCCTGGCGGGATGGGCAAAGCCGGAGAACCTGCCGCCGCGGAACCCAAGTTATGCTGTCTCGCTGCTGGTGTTGACAGTGTTACGCCCATAGAAACCCCAACGGATCCCGTAACACATCTTAACTTGCTGACTCAACCTAGCGACTCTTGGAGGCAGCCACCGGCTCGCTGCATCAGATGGATGGTTATTGCAAATCAGGTTAAGACACTCCCCAAGCGCTTTGCGCCGCTTCCCTCACCCCCGGCTCCTCCCCAAAAGGGAGAGGGGAGTTGACAGCGGCTCACCTGGGGGTGAGCTGTCACTAGAATGGGAAAATTGCAACAGCTGCCTTTGTGTCTGGATCCCGCACGCTACCGCCTGCTGAGCCGAGTTTAACTGGGTTTGCAGCCCTCAAGGCGCGGCATCTGCTGTTGGCCTTCGTGTTGATCAACCTGGGTGTAGGTTTGGGAGCTATCGCTTTGGCCAAACTGTTGCATCTCCCCTCGGACGACCCGCTGCTGGCCTACCTTATCTATTGCTCTACCTTCGTCATCACCTGTATTTGGAGCTGGCGACGGGGGCAGCAGGCCCATTTGCAGATGAGGCGGCTGTGGGGCAACTGGCGGGCTGCTGTTCCCTGGGGATCCCTGCTGCGGGTGGTTTTGGCTTTGGTGGTGCTCTCCACGGGCACAACTTTGTTGATGCTCTACCTGGTGTCGCTGCCTGCACCGGAGCTGGCGGAGTCAATGCTCCACTCGCTGGGGGAAAAGGATAGGGAAATGCCCTGGCCGCAGGTGTATCAAGGGTTACGCTGGCTCTCGATTGTGGTGGTGGCCCCCATAACGGAGGAGTGGCTATTTCGCGGCATTTTGCTCCACCGCTGGGGCCTCAAGTGGGGTCTCTCCAGGGGGCTGCTGGCTTCCTCCATTGTCTTTGGCCTGCTGCACCCCAACCCGATCGGGCTGACGGTATTCGGCTTGGTGATGGGCCTGTTCTACCTGCAAACTCGCTCCCTCAGCTTGCCTGTCCTGGCTCATGCCTTGAACAATCTCCTAGCCTTGGCGCTGGGATCCTGGGCAGGCGAGGGAATGGAGCAAGCCGATCCGATCGGGGTTTTTCACCTCTACTCCGGCCTGGTTTGTCTGGTTGTGTCTGGGTTCATTTTGGTTCCTTTCGTTCGCTTTCATTGGCCAAAGCGTGGGGCTCGCTTGCCCTATTTCCTGAACTGCTGAGTGTGGATCTCCGTGCATTTCTACCTTGATTTCCCCCTTGCCTGACAGGTGAGCGCTGCTGTGGAGTCTCCTGTGAGAATGGCGGAGACTTTGATAAGGAATGCAAAAAAAACGCCGAAAACTGTTACTCGATCCCGCGAAAAAGCCACGGGGATAGGGATATCCTGAAATAGGCAGCAATAGATTCCCGTGCAAAGTTTAGCTGTGGCTCGCTCGCCGATTGGGTGGCCGTTGGGCCAGTGGGTTAACCCAGAGGGGCAACATGGAAAGGCGGTCTTTTCTGCAAACATTGATCCTGGTTGCTGCCAGCCTTGGCCTCTCCCCTGGCTGGTTGGCGGGTCAGGCTGAGCGCTATGGCCAAGCTTTGGCGGCTGGCTCCCGCAAGTTGGCTCTCTTGATAGGTATTAACCGCTACCCCGGCGAGGGATCCGCGCTACAGGGCTGTGTGACCGATTTGGAGCTGCAGCGGGAGCTGCTCCTGAATCGCTTTGGCTTTGACCCGGCAGAGATTCTCACCCTCATCGATGGGGCCGCCACGCCGAGTGGGATCCAAGCGGCCTTTGCGGAGCACTTGGGGGGTTCAAGTCAGGCGGCGGAAACAGTGGTCGTGCAGTTCAGCGGCTACGGCCAGTGGCGGGCGGGATCGGCGCCAGGCCAGTGGCAGCCGGTGCTGCTGTTGTCTGGCTCTGAAGGAATGGCGGCGATGGGGCTAGACAGCTTTTTCCGGCTTTTGGAAGGCTTGGGTACCGCCCAGATCACCACTTTGTTGGACTGTGGCTTCACCCATGTCTCGCCGTCGGTGCGAGGCAATTTGCAACTGCGTTCCCGCCCCCCAGCCGTGAAAGGAGCAGGATCTGCCGCCTCAGACTCCTCGGAACTGCAGCGGGTATGGCCGTCTCCGCCCAAGGGCTTGTTGATTGCCGCCACCACCCCCCAAGACTTGGCAGCAGAAGCCGCTTGGCCAGGATTCTACGCTGGAGTACTCACCTATCTGCTGACACAGTACCTATGGGAAAGCACACCTGCCACCCGCCTGCTGGTGGCCTTCAACCAAGTGGCCAGCCGGCGGGAGCTGGGCCTGTTTGCCTGTCAGCGCCCCATCCTAGAGGGCAAAGAAACGGCTCGACGCATCCCGCCCTACTTCCTCACCCCCCCTCAGGTGGCAGTCAGCGGCGTGATCCAGGAAGTGAAGGGGAATCGGGCTCAGGTGTGGCTGGGTGGGATCCCACCGGCGGCGCTGGGTGGTCTGCAGCCGGGTACTCTTTTGGCTCCCCTTTCCACCGCCTCGTCGGTGCCGCTGCTGATTCGTTCTCGCAGCGGGCTGTTGGCACAGGTGCAGCCGGCCAACGGGGAAGGTCAATTTCCCCCCGTGGGCACGCTGGTGCGGGAGCAGTTGCGCAGCCTCTCCAGCAGCCTCAAGCTTTTGGTGGGTCTGGAAGACAACTTGGGTCGCGTTGAAAAAGTGGATCTGACCAACGCCATCGCCGGCTATAGCTGGATGGAGACGGCTAACCCGCGCGAGCGCCAGGTGGATTGCCTGCTAGGGCGCATCACCCCAGAAATGGCCGCCGCCTTTCAAGCAGACGCTCTGCCCAAGCCTTTGGAAGTCAACGGCTACAGCCTCTTTTGGCCGGGGCGAGAATTGCTGCTCAATTCCTGCGGGCCGGCTGGGGAAGCTGCAGCTACGGCGGTACAGCGGCTGGTGCCCCGTCTGGCCCATCTGCTGGCAGCCAAGCGCCTGCGGACTACCCTCAACGCCGCGATCTCGCCGCTGGCGGTGGTGGGGGAATTGTCCACCAAAGGCAAACCCTTGCGGGGGTCACGGCTTGCCCAAGGGGCTGCTGCCGAGCCAGGCATACTACGCTTTATGCGCGGGGATCCCTTGCATCTCACCCTGCGCAACGAAGGCGAGCAGGATCTGTTCGGCTACCTGTTGATGGTCGATTCCAGCGGGCAACTGCACCTGTTGGCTCCCATGCCCCAGGAGGACTTTGCCCTGCCACTGCGTCTAGAGGCCAAGGGCAGCCTGACTTTGCCACCCCTGCCTGAGGTGGCCGGTGAGTCGCGCTCTGCCGTCAATCCCGATCTGCTCACCTGCCATGCCCAGGGGCTGACCGAGCTATTGTTTGTGGCCAGTACTCGCCCCTTGTCGGCCAGCTTGGAAGCCCTCAAAACCATGGTCCGTCAGCAGGGGATAACCCGTTCGCCGATGTTGCTCAGCAAACCGCTGGAGTGGACGCAGATGCTGCTAGAAGAGCTGACCCGTCGTCCGCCAGAAGGGGATCCCGACCTGCGCTGGCTGGATCCCAGCCAGGCTGTTACCCTTTCCCTCACCTATTTGCTGGTTTAGCTCAGCAGCAGGGCAAACAGGCCACAGAGGGCAATGCCGTCGAAAACGCCGGCCCCGCCAATGCTGAGAATGCCCGAGCAATTGCGCCGCAACACTTCCGGCAGGTGCAGCAGATCGGCTCCGATCACCGTGCCCAAAACCCCGCCGGCAAAAGCCACCGCCGGCGCCTGATCCCCCGCCCAGAACAAAGCGGCTAGGGCTGCCGTGGTCGGGGCAATCAGAGGATTCATCTGAATGCCGATCCCGGGCACCACGTGGGAAGCGTAGTAGCTAACCACCGTTACCAGTGCCGTTACGGCCAGGATCAACAGCCCATCAGCCCGCCCAAATTGGTACAGGGCCAAGAGCACCGGGATCAGCCCTCCACCCACGTTGAGGGCAACCACCGTCTCCTGAGAGATCTTGGCCAACGGGATCCCCCAAAATTGCCGCATCCACAGGCTGGCCAGGTCTTCTACTAGGGTTACCTCGCACTTGACGCGGTAGAGAGGAATATTGACCGAGCTGCCCACCAAGATGGCCAGCAGCAGCAACAGCGCCCCCTCCCGCGAGAACCCCAGCTTCCCCACTGCCAGCGCCACCACGTCCACCGCTACCCCCAGCCAGAGGAAGGGCAGCAGCAGCACCAGCATGAAAAACAGCAACAGCGAGAACGGTAGGTAGAACATGGCAGGGATCCCAGGCTTTCCTCCAGCCTACCAGGACTCGGTTCAACTTTTCTTGGCCTCAGAGGGCAAGTAAGAAGTTAGGTTTGCAACTACAGATCATTTGCCTGAGGCGCCTCAAGATTGTCTAGAGACCAAAAATAGTGTTGCGGATATCCCGAGAAATGCTGTGGCCGGCCTCCCGATCGCTAGGGGTTTTGGACAGGCTAATTTGGTAGCGTCTATCCCCGTGAAAGCAAATCCTGACATGATTATCTTCCGCGATGACCTCAAAACCAAGCTCTTCCAACCTTTTTCTGTAATAATCACTCCACCCATTATAGTCTGAAGACAAGCTGTCTACAGATTCCCTAATTCTCCGACGATGATCATCACCCTCGTTTGCTTCGTTATTCTCAACCAAGTTTCTAAGTATATGCTGGACTCTGCTCCCTTCGTGTACGTTATTAATTTTCTCTCTCAGGATTTCCAAAATAAAACTCTTAGCTTCTTGTGGGTAAAACTCTTTCTCGGTTGTTTTCAAGACTATATCTATTTCCGACGGCTCGTACCTTGTATAATGCCCTCTTCCCTGGAGAATTGTAGACAGAGTCTTTTCATAACCTTCTATGCCAGTCTTCAGCGTCTTTATTTCCTCATCCCTTTGTTGAAGCTGTAGTCTCAGCCCTGTAATCTCGTCTGCGTCTGCATGGAGCTGCTCCGCACGCAGCCTCTCTATCTCTGCTTGGAGGCTTTGCACTTGCCGATCTTTGTCTTGGAGCTGTTGCAAAAGCTGACGCCGCTCGGCCAACTGGGCTTCAAGTTTTTGGAGCCGCTCGCTTTTTTGCCGAAGCTGATCCCGCAGCCTAGAAAGTTCTTTCTCGCCTTCCTCAATTTGCCAGCGGAGCTCCTCGATTCTTTGCTCCCGGCGGCGGAGCTCTTCTTGCAAGCGCCCTTGCTCGGCCAGTTGTGCTTCCAGATCTTGGGCTTGTTGGCTGGTCTGCTGAAGCTGGGTTTGGAGCTCTGTCAGTTCCACTTGCTGGTTGCGCAGCTCCTCCCCCTTCTCTTGGAGTTGCCGGGACAAGTCTCCGACGAGACCCTGCCATCTTTGAATTTCTTCCTCCTTCCGCGCAGACCGGTTCTGTAGCTCTTCAATCTCTGCTTGGAGGCTTTGCACTTGCCGATCTTTGTCTTGGAGCCGTTGCAAAAGCTGCTGCTGCTCGGCCAACCGAGCTTCAAGTTTTTGGAGCCGCCCGTTTCTTTTCTGAAGCTCTTCCCGCAGCCTAGAAAGTTCTTTCTCGCCTTCCTCAATTTGCCGGCAGAGCTCCTCGATTCTTTGCTCCCGGCGGTGGAGCTCTTCTTGCAAGCGCCCTTGCTCGGCCAGCTGCGCTTCCAGATCTTGGACTTGCTTGCTGCTCTGCTGAAGCTGGGTTTGGAGCTCTGCCAGTTCCGCTTGCCGGTTCTGCAACTCCTCCTCTCTGGCCTGGACTTGCCGGGACAAGTCTCCGACGAGACCCTGCCATCTTTGCAGATCGGCAACCAGTCTTTGAATTTCTTCCTCCTTCCGCGCAGACTGGTCCTGTAGCCCTTCAATCTTTGCTTGGAGGCTTTGCACTCGCCGATCCCTGTCTCGGGCAGAAGACCAAGCAACCCTCGAGGCTACTGCGTTCCCGGCTCCAACCACCAGAGCCACTCTGAGGGCTCTGCCGAGGTCAGACTGAGGCAAAGCGGCAATGCTAGCAGCGGTGAGCGTGGTGACGATGTGGACGCAGAGCGGCTTACGTATATCCATTGGGAGTGCCGAGTGATTAGAAACCTGAAACTCAGGGTAATCGATGAAGTCAGTGACGTCTGCGCAAAATACTACACAAAGAAGGAAGAAAGCTTGAAGGATTGTTAAGTTACAAGGGATCCAAAAAAGAAAGCAGACTTCAACGTTGCCGCATTTGCGGATCCAAAGCGTTCCCCAGGCCAAAGATTGATGCTCGGTATGTTGACATCCTCCCTGCACTGCCAGCTTGCTTCCGCACAGCGCTAGGACGGGTAATTGCTGTCCCGACGGGCTGACGCCTCAGAAGCCTGCGGTCGAGCGGATGCTGCCTTCCACCCGCTTTTGGCGAAGGGGAACCTAGGGCAATAGGCCGCCTGGGCACCCCTCAAGGGATCCCGGCCACTCCCGTTTGGCGGGCAGCCTGAACTACTGCGGCAGCCACCTCAGAGACCACCCGCCCGTCGAAGACCGAGGGGATGATCCACTGGGGATCCAAATCTTCAGGTGGGATCAAATTGGCGATGGCGTGGGCGGCCGCTAGGCACATCTCGGTGTTGATCTGCTTGGCGCGGCAATCCAGAGCGCCGCGAAACACGCCCGGAAAGGCCAGCACATTGTTGATCTGGTTGGGGTAGTCGCTGCGCCCGGTGGCCATCACCGCCACCCGATCGCTCACCAGCTCCGGCTGGATCTCCGGCACCGGGTTGGCCAGGGCAAAGACAATGGGATCCGGCGCCATGCTCTCCACCATCTCTGCCGCCAGGGCATTGGCCACGCTCACCCCGATGAACACGTCCACTCCCACCAAAGCCTCTGCCAGGGATCCGCTCTGCTCGACTGCAACTGCCGCCTTTTCTGGGGTGAGGTCGGTGCGGGAGCGGCTGAGGATCCCTTGGCGGTCGCAGGCCACAATATGGTTGGCCCCGGCCCGCCGCAACAGTTGCGTGACGGCAATGCCAGCTGCTCCCGCCCCATTGAGCACAATGCGCACCTGATCCAGGCTTTTTTTCACCACCTTCAAAGCATTCAGCAAGGCGGCCAGCACCACAATCGCCGTGCCATGCTGATCGTCGTGGAACACCGGTAGGTTGAGGCGGGCCTTGAGCCGGGATTCAATGGCAAAGCAGCGGGGGGCGCTGATATCCTCCAGGTTAAAGCCGCCAAAGCCGGGAGCCAGGCGCACCACTGTCTCCACGATTTCTTCCACCTCCTGGGTGGCCAGGCACAGAGGGAAGGCATCGATATCGGCAAAGCGCTTGAACAGGGCCGCCTTCCCCTCCATTACCGGCAGAGCGGCCTCCGGCCCGATGTTCCCCAAGCCCAGCACAGCGCTGCCGTCGGTAACAATGCCCACGCAATTGCCCTTGATGGTGTAGTCATAGACGGCGGCGGGGTTGGCGGCAATGTCCAGTGCCACCCTCCCCACCCCCGGTGTGTAGGCCATGGCCAGATCGGCGGCGCTCTCCAGGGGGCTTTTGGCCACCACCTGCAGCTTTCCTCCGCGGTGCAGCTCAAAGGTGCGATCCACCACCCGCTCTACTTTCACATTGGGCAAAGAGGCAACAGCGGCGCGAATTTGCTCGGCATGCTCGCTGCTGACAGCATCCACCGAGATCTCCCGCACCGTCTCTGCAGAGGATTGATAGACGAGGTCGATCTGGCTGAGGCTGCCTCCCACCTCGGCAATAGCCTGGGTGACGCGGGCCAGTGCTCCCGGCTGGTTGGGCAGGCGCAGGCGCAAAGCAATACTGTAGCTGGAGCTGGGGGTGAGTTTCGTCATAGCCTTCTATAGTAGACGAATAGTAAACGAAAAACTGCCTTCAGCAGGGCGAGCCCGTCCAAAACTGAATCCTCTGGTCACTGTCAAATGGCAATCAAACTATGAACTACCCCACCGCGCAGGCGGGTGGGGTTTCCTCACCCGCTTGACAGCAGAGCTTTTGTCTCTTCTTCTGCCCCAGTTGCTCCGTGGATCCCGTGTACCGGGTCTCTGTTCGCAAAGCGTGGCGCTAGCCATAGTAGAGCTGAAGCATCCAAGACTCACGAGGCTGGTTCCCAGCCCCGGTTGCTGATTAGTAGCAACGTTGTACAGTACCATCACCGTCCCCCTGTCCCTCTCTATCGCAAAACCACAAGCAGGGCAGACATGGTAGCGATTACTCAGGTCTGCCCACTCCTTGTGAATCGCATCACACTTTGGACAGCGCTGAGACGGCTTAAGGGTTTGCGTGGGAAGAAACAAGACCAGACCACCTTTCTGCTCAATTTTGTAGGTCAGCATTTGGTTCAGCGTACCAAACCCCACCGACAAAATCGACTTGTTTAGTCCGGCCTTGCGCTTCTTCCCTTTACCCTTAGCTTTACGGGTCATGCCCTTGACGTTAAGCTTTTCCGTTACCCCGATGTCATAACGACGCGCAATCTCTGAGGTAACCTTGTGTTGCCAATCTCTACGCTGACGGGCAACTTTGGCTTTGAGCTTGGCCTCTAGCCGGTTGATTTTCTTCCATCTCCTAGAAGCCTTCACTCCCTTCCTGGGTGCACGCTTTCGTCGCTTAAGTTTGGCGGTCTTGCGAATTTTCTCCTCACTCCTCTGCGTAAACCGAGGATTAGCAACCTCATGGAACTCACTCCCGTCGTATAGGGTTATGGCGGTCTCGGTGCCCAAGTCGTAGGCAACGATGGACTCATACTTCAAGTCTGACTGGGAACCAAACTTAGGCCGAGGTACTTCTACCTCTACAGTGAACGAAGCATACCACTGCCGCAAAGTTGGCTTGTAGACAATAGTTAGCGTGGTAGGCCTCCCCCAGTCCTTGGCTTTGCCCCGCATCCTCAGGGTGAGGCCCAGGTCATTGAGGGTAATCCTACCGTGCTTACCGTTGCTGGCTACTTTCCACCCCGAACTGCTGGGATAGGTCCAGCCGGAGTACCGCTTGATTGACTTGAACTTAGGCTTTTTACTCAGCCCTTGAAAGAAGCGCTGATAGGCAAAATCTACCCGCTTGACCGTAGCTTGCAGAGAATGGGAGTTGAGTTGAGCAAACTCCGGCCACGCCTGCTTGAACTCCGGCAGAAGGTTCTGCTGCTCAAGGTAAGTAACCGTCCGGCGGTTGCGTCGGTACTCATAAGCGTCGGTGAGCAACGCAAGCGTTGTAGAGGTAGCAGTGCAAACGGCGGGCAGA
>NZ_JANSIQ010000008.1:0-14035 GCF_047502685.1 Synechococcus sp. OH20
TGCTATCCATCCCCACCGTATAGACGGTGGGGAATTCCGCACCTTACGTTAAAATTCCGAGCCAGAAAGGGGACTCCGTCTTGCATGGGCAGTTGGAAAAGGGGTTTTCCTTTGCGTTTTGCCTCTACCGGCGTCCTTTTCGGCAGCCCTTGCGCACCCGCTACGGCCTATGGTCTGTCCGCGAAGGGATCCTGATCCGGCTGACGGATCTGGAGACGGGTCAGCAGGGCTATGGGGAGATTGCTCCCCTCCCCTGGTTGGGCAGCGAGACTTTGGAGCAAGCGCTGGCGTTTTGCCAGCAGTTGCCGGCTGAGCTATCCGAGGTGCAGATTGAAGGGATCCCAGCAACTCTGCCCGCCACTCGCTTTGGCTTGGAATGCGCCTGGCTGGCCTGTCGGGATCCCGGCTGGCTGGCCAGGGATCTCTCGGGGCTTGCGTTTTGTGGGCTTTTGGGAAAAGCCGTCCCCGTAGGTTCCTACCCGGTTTACAAAGGCAAGGTGGGGGTGGATGCCTTTGAGCAGGAGTGGAAAAAGCTAGCAAGCTGGCTGGAGCAACTGCCGCCCGGATCCCGGCTGCGCCTGGATGCCAACGGGGGGCTGACCCTAGCCGAGGCGCGGCGCTGGCTGGCCCTCTGCGACCAGCTCAATCAGGAGTGGCCGGGCAAGATCGAGTTTTTCGAGCAGCCTCTGCCCCCGGAGCAGCACGCTGACTTGATCCAACTGAGCCGCGAGTTTCAAACTCCCCTTGCTCTGGATGAGTCAGTGGCCGGCCTGGAGCAGTTGCAAGCTGTCCACCGGTCGGGCTGGCAAGGGATCCTGGTGGTCAAGCCCTCTTTGGTCGGATCCGGTCTTGCCCTGAGGGACTACCTCAGCCAACACCCGGGCTTGGATCTGGTGTTTTCCTCGGCCCTGGAAACCCCTATTGGCGCTTGGCACGGCCTAGTTTGGGCGGGATCCCTGCAGGCAAAAACAGCCCATCCCAGAGCCTTGGGATGGGGGGTGGGGGAGTTTTTCCCAGAGTGGGATCCCGTTCAATTGGGCGCGATCTCGGCGTCGGAGCGGGCAGCCCTGATGCAGGCGGTGTGGGAGCGCCACAGCCGGCCCTAGACTGCAGCAGCCTGCTGTTTGGCATGTTCCTGCCGCAGGTAGGCCTGGATAAAGTGCATCAGCTCCTCCGGTTCGCCATTCATAAACGCCTCGACATTGTAGGTTTCGGCGTTGGTACGGTGGTCTTTGATCAACTTGTAGGGATCAAAGGTGTAGGTGCGGATCCGGCCCCCAAAGCCCTGGGTCACCATCTCGCCGCGGATCTCGGCCAGCTTTTGCCGGCGCTTCTCCTCCTCCAATTCGATGAGCTTCGCCTTCAGGATCTGGATGGCCCGCTCCTTATTTTGCAGTTGGGAACGCTCCTCGGTGCAGCGCACGGCAATGCCGGTGGGCTTGTGGATGACGCGCACCGCCGTTTCCACCTTGTTGACGTTTTGGCCGCCTGCCCCACCGGAACGAGAAGTCTCGAACTCCAGATCCTCCATCCTCAGCTCGAACTCATTCTCTTCCTCCAGGATGGGCATGACCTCGACGCCGGCAAAGCTGGTCTGGCGCTTGCCGTTGGCGTTGAAGGGGCTGATGCGCTCCATGCGGTGGTTGCCCTTCTCGGCGGAAAGATACCCATAGGCGTAGGGCCCCTCGATCAACAGGGTGGCCGACTTGATGCCGGCCTCTGCCCCTTCCGAGTATTCCGAGAGGCTGACCTTGTAGCCCTGGTTTTCCGCCCAGCGGGTGTACATCTTCAGGAGCATCGCTGCCCAGTCTTGAGCGTCGGTTCCCCCCGCGCCGGCGGTAATGGTGAGGATGGCGCCGTTTTTGTCGTAGGGGCCGGAAAGCAGTTGCCGCAGCTCCCATTGGCCGAGCTCCCGCTCCACCGCCGCCAGGGATCCGGACACTTCCGCCAACAGCTCCGGGTCGGGATCCTCTTGCAACAGCTCCAGGGCGCTGGTGGCATCTTCCAGGCGATCCTTCCAGCGGTGGACTTGATCCCAGGAGGCCTTGAGGCTGTTGAGCTGTTGCAGGTGGCGGCGGGCCGCCTCGGCATCGTTCCAAAACTGCGGCTGCGCGGCCTCTTGCTCCAAAATGGCGATCTGTTGCTCTAGGCGGGGCAGGTCAAAGATAGTCCTGAGCACTGCTCAGGCGCGAGGTGAGCGATTCTAGGGTGCGTCTCAGATCGGCCAGTTCCATAGAGAGCATCAAGCTGCGCATCGGCTCCCATCCTAGCCTGTAGGCTAGCAATTCAACCAAGGGATCCAGCTCTTTTGCAGGTTTGCTGCAACACCGTGAACCGCATTCCTGGCCAATTGGGTGATCCCGCGCCGGCTCTAGGAGGCGACAGGGCGGCCTTAGGCGATGGCTTTTGCCGAAGGATCCCTGTCGAAGCACCTCAAGCCCGTAGCAGAATGGAAAATCTTGTTTCGGAGGCCGCTATGCTGAGGGTCTTTTCCTTGCTTTCCGGACTGGTTCTGGCCGGGGGTGTGGCTGCTCTGGCCATCGCCAATCCCACCCCGGAAGCGTATGGGGCCTATGCAGGGGAACAATTGGCTGCCTATGCTACACGGGAATACTGCGCCCAGCTCCCGGCTTTTTTGCCCACCCTCATTGAGGAATGTCACGCCCTTGTACAAGAGCTGCAACCGGAGCTGGCAGAGCTGTTCCTGCGCCAGACCCGCCGGCAAAACTTCATCCTCTTCAGCCTCTACAGCACCGATTTGTCGTTGCTTAACTTTGGCCCACTGGGGAGCTCCTTGCCCACCTACCACTTCCAAACTCTGGCAGTGGCAGGGCGGTTTTACACCTACGAGATCCGCGAGGGCCAGACCACTCCCAAAAAAGGCTAAACCTGGGCCCGCTCCAAGAGGGCTTGCAACTCCTCCAGGGCCGCCTGGGCCGACTGGGCCTGCTGGTAAAGGGATTGCACCATCTCGGCGCTGGCCTGGGCTGATTGCAGGGTGGATTGGCTTTGGCGTTGGATGCGCTCTGCCAAGCCGCGGATGCGGTTGCTGGCTTCGGTGGTGCGCCCTGCCAATTTGCGAATCTCCTGGGCAATGGCGCCAAAACCGCCACCTCCGCCGCTGCGGTTGGCCTCCACAGCCGCATTAAAGGAGAGCAGGCGAATATAGCCCGCCACCTCTACGATCAAGTCAACGATGGTGTTGATTTCCTTGAGCTCGCGGGAGAGCTCCTGGTTGCTGTCGGCAATTTCCTGAAATAGACGGCGAACGGCCTCTACTCCAGCAAAGGTGGCGGCAAAGGTGGATTTGCCCTTCTCCGAGAGCACCGAGCTGATCTCGATGATGCGGTCGTTGAGGCGGGCCAGTTCTTCGGAGCGCTGCTGGGCCTGGCGCCGCTCCCGATCTAGAGCGATGTTCTGGCTGAGGATCTCGGCCTTTTGCCGCTCCAGATCGCGGGCATACTGAAGGCTGCGGTTTTTCTCTTGCTCCAGCTCGGCCAAGATCCGTTGCATCTCCTCCTGCTGTTCTTGCAGCTTCCGCTGCGTGGCCAGATGCACCTGCGACTGGGCCACCAACAACACCGGCACATCCAAAAGGCGGTAGTCCTGGGAACCAACTTGTACCACCACCGGGTCGTAGATGGTCTCCTGGGGCCGCCGGAAGGCCTGGCTGGCCGCCGCGATGACATCGCAGTCGCCGGGGAGCAGCAAAAAGTCCCGTCCGTGGAACTCCACCAAGGAGCTGATGGGCCGCTTCAAAAACACGTCTAGGCCATAGGGCTTGCTCAGCATCCACTCCAAAATGGCGCGGCGGGTCAACATCCCCTGCACTCGCGACTGCTCATCCAGCACGATGACTCCCGAAAGGCTGGGATCATCTTCTAGGCGGCGCACCACGTTCTCGCAGGGGGTGGACTCGCTCACCTGAAAGTCCACCAGGGCCAGATCGCGCAGCTTGGTGTTGATCGAGAGGGTGGGAGTGGGCGGATTGGTCAGGGTAGCCATCACAGGGATCCTCGGCGCGGGTTGGGCAGAGACAAGTGGCCAAGAATGTGCTATGTATAGAGGAGCACAGAGGCAGAGCTCTGCTCGCCTTTCCAGCGAACCGGTGGCAAACAGAGCCGGACACCCTTAGTTTGGCTTGAGATCTTGTCTGCTGGCTACAAGCCTATACGGGATTGTGCGGAGAGATGCTTTTTCTCTTTCATTTGTGCTTCATTGGTGGGCAGGCGAGGAACCTGTTCTGAACCCAGGGGCTAAGGGGATCTGGGGTTAGTGAGCCTCTTGATAGCGGTGGTAGATCTCCAGGATTTCGCCGCGCCCGCGCTTAAAAGCTGCCACCACGTGGGGATCGAAGTGGCTGCCGCTGTTGCTTTCCACAAAGCGAAAGATCTCGTCTAGATCCCAGGCTGCTTTGTAGGGGCGGCGGCTGGCCAAGGCATCAAAGACATCGGCCAAAGCCACGATTCGCCCTTCCAGCGGGATCCCTTCGCCCTTGAGGCCCCGCGGGTAGCCGCTGCCATCAAACTTTTCGTGGTGGGTGAGGGCAATGATGGCGCTTTTTTTCATCAGCTCCGAGTCGGACTTGCTGAGGATCTCGTAGCCAATCTCAGGGTGGCGGTTCATGATCAGGCGCTCTTCAGAGGTGAGGGGGCCTGGCTTTTGCAAGATGGCATCCGGGATCCCAATTTTGCCCACATCGTGCAGGGGGCTGGCGTAGAAAATCAGCTCCTGTTCTCGGCTGGAGAGGCCCAACTCTTTGGCGAGAATGCGGGAATAATGGCTCATCCGCTTCAGGTGAAAAGCGGTGTCTTGATCCCGGTATTCGGCAGCCTGGGCCAGACAGAAAATCGTTTCCAGGTGAGCGGCTTTCAGCTCTTCCCGCAAGCGCACATTTTGATAGGCAACCGCCGCCTGGGAAGCCAGGGCTTCGGCCACCCGGACTTCCAACTCAGAAAACGGCTGGCTCCAGTCAGCCACCTGGTTGGGCGCTGGGTCAGCAGGGCGATCCGGCCTGAGACGGTTCAAGAGTTGCAGGGCGCCGAGGATGTTTCCTGAGGGATCCCGCAGCGGCACCGTGAGCAAAGAGCGGGTGCGGTAGCCGGTTTGCTGATCTACTTGGGAGTTGAAGGCATAGGGCAAGCCCGGTGGCAAGCGATAGACGTCCGGCAAGTTCAAGCTCTCCCCAGTGAGCACCACATAGCCCACAATGCTGGAAGGAGTGAGGGGCAGGCGCAGATCCTGCAGCTCCTCGTTGCGGTTGACCACGAAAAAGCGCAACTCTTCTCCCTCCCGGATGAACAAGCTGGCGCCATCACAGCAGGTCAGCTCGCGGGCTTGGGCGACAATCAGTTCCAGCAGGCGCCTGAGATCCGTTTCCGAAGAAAGGGCGATCCCCACTTGAATGAGGCGTTGGCTGAGACGCAGGGCATCTGGGGTATCAAACCCGGTTTCGCGGGGGTGAAGGTCGAAGGGGGTGGCCAGGTGGGTCACGGTTGGTTCTCCATGGCAGAGTTTGGCAGCAGCGCGTTCACAATAGAACGGTAGCAGGGCCATGCGGCTCCTGCTGCTGCCCCAATCCCGTTGGGCGAGACCAGCCCAACAACACCCAAAGCACCCAGGTCTTGGGTTATCTCAAGCCCAATTGAGGCACTCCCCAAGCGCCGTTGCCCCTTCTCCTTGCCAAGGCCCGTCTACTCTACATATTCTCCCGGCTGGGGAGCCGGGAGGCCAACGCGATTTTGCCCAAGCCCATCGGGATGACAGGATTCGAACCTGCGACCCCTTCGTCCCGAACGAAGTGCGCTACCAAGCTGCGCTACATCCCGCTGGTAGGCTTCTTCAACCGCCCACCAAGGCTCAATAAGTATAGCACGCCGGTCGGAGCAACCCTGGAAGGAAGGGATCCAATCTGCGCTAAGCTGCAAAAACACCCCTCTTGTCAAGCCAGGTATGAGTCAGTCCAAGGGTTTCAGCCCATCCAGGCCGGAGAAAAAGCCGGCCAAAGCCAACACGGCCAAGCGCAAGGAAGCCGCCAAACGCTACGACGAGCTGAAAGCCAAGGGGATGCCGGAGTTCAACATCTTTGTTCGACATCGCCAGCCCGCGCCCGGCAAGCCCAACCCCTGGCTGCCGGTGGGATCCCTGGCGGTGGGGCGTTCCGGTGCCATTCACCAGGCCATTTTCCAAAATGAAGAAGAGCTCAAAAAAGCAGCCGTGAGGCTGTTTCCCCGTCTTAGTAAAGTGAAAGATGACCTAGAGTTTGGGTTTCGCCTCAAAGATCCAGACTTCCAAGACGAGCCGATCCAGGTGGCGATCCGGCCCCAGCCCTCGCCCTTTCAAGTTTGGATGACCAAAATACGGAGTTGGTTGGGCCTATCTGCTCAAAAAACTTCCCCAAAAACCTGAGGACAGCCTGTCAAACAGCCGCAAAGGCTCTGGGCAGCCAGCCCACAATCAGAGGGTTAACCACCTCTGGGCGTTCGTCATGGGGGCAATGGCCGGTATTGGGAATGGGCAAAAACTGGTAGTCGATCCCCTGCACATGGTTTTCAAAGCCGCATCCCCGTTGAATGGGCGTCCAGGGATCCTCTTCTCCCCAGAGCACCAACAGCGGACAGCGCACCTGGGGCAGCAGAGATTCGGGAGTGGGGCCGGGAGGAGCGGTGAGGATGGCAGCAAACACCTGCTGAGCGCCCACATCACAGGAAGGGGCATAGAGGAGCTCCACCAGCTCATCGGTAATGGCGGCGGGGTTGCGATATACCTGTTTCAGGGTGGCACGGATCCGCTGCCGCTGCCGCACCCGATCAAACACCCACGGCCCGGTCGCCGGAGAGGCTACCAGGGCAGTAAAGGCGGCCATGAAAACGCGGAAAATCGGGTTGAGCTCGTGGGAGCGGTGGTTCAGGCCGCCGGCACAGTTGAGCAGCACCGCCCCTGCGGCCAGTTGAGGGTGTTGGGCGGCCATCATCAAGCTGAGCAAGGCCCCGATGGAATTGCCAATAAACACCGCCGGCTGCTGCACGTGCTGCTGCCAAAAATCCGCCAGCAACTCCGCCCACAGATCTAGGCTGTAGGGGAGAGCAGGCTTGGCCGAGCCACCAAACCCCAGCAAATCCAGGGCATAGACCCGGTATCCCGCCCCAGCCAGCACGGGGATGTTGTGCCGCCAATGGCCGATGGAAGCCCCAAAGCCATGCACCAAGACCAGCGGAGATCCGGATCCCTGCACCACGTAGCGAATGGCATGGCCGCGCCAGCTCCAGACTTGAGGAGCAAAAGGCGCGATGACATCAGCCGCCCAACCGGCAGGAGAAGCAGTGAACACAGCCAGAAAGAGGTGGAAATGTTCTGAGACTACTCCTTCATCCTACTGCCACTCTGGAATAGCCTCGTCTTCTGGCCCTCACCCCCCAACCCCTCTCCCAGAGAGAGGGAAGTCACGGCTTCTCTAGACTAGAAATGACTCCCAAATGCTCACATCCGGCTGCTGCCGACCAGTGCGGGCTCGGAATCTGGGCAAGTATCCACCAGTCCAGTTGTTTTAGAGCGTGGCCCCTGGTGCCCGCAAGCCGGTTGGACGGGTTAGAGTAAAGGGACTGTTAAGATTTCTGATGGTTTTGCGGTTGCCGAGGCAACACTGCGCAAATGTAACACTACGCAACTCTGCACCCCCCATGCTCCATCCTCTGCTGCAACGGCTGCGCTCCTCCACCCTGACCCCGCTGCGGGATATCCACTGGACACCAGAGCTATTCGGGATCCTCTTGGTGTACTTTGTGCAGGGGGCGCTGGGCTTGGCACGGCTGGCCACCAGCTTTTATCTGAAAGATAGCTTGGGCCTCAGCCCGTCGCAGGTGGCAGCGTTGATGGGCGTTGCCATGAGTCCCTGGATCCTCAAACCCCTCTACGGCCTGCTGTCGGATACCGTGCCCGTAGCGGGCTACCGCCGTCGTCCTTACCTCTTGCTTTCTGGGCTTCTGGGGTGCGTGGCTTGGCTGGGCATGGCGCTGTGGGCGCCGACGGCTGGGCTGGCCACCCTGTGGATGGTTTTGGGATCCCTGGCGGTGGCGGTGGGAGATGTGATCGTGGATTCGCTGGTGGTGGAGCGGGTACATGGCCATGACTGGGCAGGGACGGGCACGCTGCAATCTTTGACTTGGGGGGCAACGGCCTTGGGATCCCTGCTCACCGCCTATTTGGGAGGGGCGCTCTTGGCCCATTATTCGCCGCAGGTGGTGTTTGGGCTGACGGCCTTTTTGCCGTTGTTCATCGCTCTAGCGGCTTGGGTGATTGTCGATCAGCCGGTGGCGTTGTCTCAAGGCTGGGATCCCTTGCAGCAACAGGTGCGCCAGGTGTGGCGGGCGCTGCGGCAGCCCAGCATTCTGCTGCCGGTGCTGTTTGTATTCGTTTGGCAGGCCACTCCCAGCGCCGATGTGGCTCTTTTTTACTTTGTTACCAACGACCTCGGCTTTGGGCCAGAATTTTTGGGTCAGGTGCGCTTGGCAACCAGCATGGCCAGCCTGCTGGGGGTCGGGATCTTCCAGGTGTATCTGCGGCGGATCCCACTGCGGCCCCTATTCGGCTGGATGACGGTGCTCTCGGCGGGATTGGGCCTGACCAGCCTCATTTTGGTCTATCACCTCAATCGGGATTGGGGCATCGACGATCACTGGTTTAGCTTGGGGGACAGCTTGGTGCTGACGGTGGCCGGGCAAATTGCCTTCATGCCGGTGCTGGTCTTGGCCGCCCGCCTTTGCCCCCCTGGGATCGAGGCCACCCTCTTTGCCCTGCTGATGTCGGCTTTTAATCTGGCGGGGTTTCTCTCCCAAGAGCTGGGATCCCTGCTGATGCATGGGCTGGGGGTGACGGAGACCGATTTCAGCCGGCTGGGGCTGCTGCTGATCCTGACCAACCTTTCCACCCTCTTGCCCTTGCCGTTTTTGGGCTGGCTGCCGGAAGGAGCCGATCGCCTGAGCGGTGCGGAGCACTATTCAGAGGCGGAAGCCCAGGCCTCTCTGGAAGCTTTTTTGCAGGATGTGCGCCCAGAAGAGACCGAGGCTGCTTTGGCGATAGAAGGGGTCGCTCTGGTCGAAACCGACTTGAATTAGAGTTGGTTTCAAACCTGATGAAGACACTCCCCAATCACTCCGCGCCGCTTCCCTCACCCCCAACCCCTCTCCCAGAGGGAGAGGGGAGTTGGGAGTCTAGGTGACGAACCGTTTTACTGTTGCCAGTCTGACCTTGGAGCAGAAAGGGATCCCAGCGCCCAGATCAACCGCTGCGCAGCGCTGAAGAGCACCAGAATCGCCATCAGCCCAAACAACCCCACCATGTACTCGGGGAAAAGGAAAAACAAACTGTAGAGAAAGATGGTTTCGCTGCCCTCGATCAGCCCAGGCGGCATGGTTATGCTGGTCAGTTCCCCTAAGGACTCTGTCCCGTTGATGCAAACAACCCTTCGCCGTTTTTCCAGCAGCCCCGCCAGGTACATCCAAGCGCAAAGGTTGATGTAAAAGCTGGCCAGCATCAGGGCCAGAAATGCATAGCCTGCCAGGGATCCCTGGTGAAAGGCCAGCCCCAGGGGAACGACCGCATACACCACCACATCCAGCAGCATATCCAGGTAGCCGCCCAGATCGCTTTGCCGCCCCTGCAGCCGAGCCAAGGTGCCATCTAGCCCATCCATCAACCGGTTCAGCAGCCACAGGCCCAGCCCCCATCCATAAGCCCCGTAGGCCGCTGCTGCGCCAGAGGCCAGGCCCACCGCAAACCCCGACAAGGTAATGACCAGGGGATGCACCCGTTGGAGAGGGGTTTGCAGCACCGGAGCCAAGAGCCGCTCCTTCCACTGCCTCAGGGTTTTATCCAGCAAGGAACACTCCTTTGAGAGTCGCCCGTTGGGAGCTAACTTGGAACTCATCATCCCAGATCCAGAAGGCGAGCGTGTAGGCTGAGACAGACTTAAGCTGGGCCAAGCCCGCTGGGTAAACTTAAGAAAGAAGGGGCCAAGCACTGGTCAACCCAGCAAGTGGCGCTTCCAGAAGGCTGAGCAACCCTGACCCCGGACACCCCCATGAGCGAGACTCTTGCTCCTGCGCTAGAGGCGACTGACCTCCATCCCGAACCGGCCATCGCCATCTCCGGCCTGACCAAAACCTATCGCACCGGCTTTTGGCTGAACAAGGTGGTCAGCCCCCTCAAGGATTTTTCTTTGACAGTGGCCCGCGGCGAGACCTTTGGGCTGTTGGGGCCCAACGGGGCCGGCAAAACCACCACGATCAAATGCCTGCTGGGGATTGTGGAGCCCACCAGCGGCAGCGGCACGCTCTTGGGCAAACCTTTGGGGGATCGCTCCATCAAGCAACAGGTGGGCTATTTGCCGGAGAACCCCTATTTTTACGATTACCTGACAGCATGGGAATTTCTCCATTTTGCCGGCAAGCTGTTTCGCCTGCCCGATAGCCTTCTCAGGGAGCGGATCCCGCAACTGCTGGAGCTGGTGGGGCTTTCTGTAGATACGGCCCGCAAAAAACAACTGCGCACCTACTCCAAGGGCATGCTGCAGCGCACCGGCATGGCCCAAGCCCTGATCAACGACCCGGAGCTGGTGTTTCTGGATGAGCCGATGTCGGGGCTGGATCCCATGGGCCGCTACCAGATGCGGGAGATCATCTTGTCCCTCAAGCAACAGGGCAAAACGGTGTTCTTTAACAGCCACATCCTGGGGGATGTGGAGGTGATCTGCAACCGCGTCGGCCTGATCGTCGGCGGCAAATTGGTGCAGCAGGGGACGTTGGACGAGCTGCTGGGCCAAAGCAAAAGCTACCGCGTGCAAGGGCACGGTGGCGCCATCGACCAGTTCCGCGACTGCCTAGGGCACTTCTCGATCCAGGGATCCCATTGGTCGGGGGAATGGAGCGGATCCCTGCCGGAGCTGCTGACCCTTCTCAGCCAGGCGGGGGCGGTGGTGACCGATTTGCATTGGCAGCGGCAATCTTTGGAAGAATTCTTTGTCAATCAGGTGCGGGCTATCGAAGGCGATCATCCCGTCTCTGCCTAGACTTGCCCCACCCCAGTTGCTCTCCAGCGCAGCAGAAAAGCCTACACTGGGGGAGTAAGCCGCTACCGGGATCCCTATGGTGCCCCTGATCATCGATTGCGACCCCGGCCAAGACGATGCGGTGGCCCTGCTGCTGGCGATGGCCTCACCTGAGCTGCAGTTGCTGGGCATTACCACGGTGGCTGGCAATGTCTCTGTGGAGAAGACCAGCCGCAACGCGCGGCAGATCTGCGAGTTGGCCGGTCAGCCGCAGATGGGAGTCTATGCCGGCTGCCCTCGCCCCCTCTTGCGCCCCCTGGAAACTGCTGAGGACGTGCATGGCAAAAGCGGGATCGACGGCGCCAATTTGCCGGAGCCGCAGATGCCGCTGGGATCCCGGCACGCGGTGCAATTTCTCATCGAGACCCTGATGGCTGCCCCTGAGCCGGTTACCCTGGCGCTGCTGGGCCCGATGACCAACTTGGCGGTGGCCCTGGTGCAGCAGCCCCGGCTTGTGGAGCGCATCGGGCGGCTGGTGTTCATGGGAGGATCTGCCTTTGAGGGCAATGTCACCCCGGCAGCCGAGTTCAACATCCTCACCGATCCCCACGCCGCCCAGATCGTGCTCAGCGCCGGGATCCCAGAGGTGGTGATGCTGGGTCTGCACGTCACCCAACAAGTCCTCAGCACGCCGGAGCGGATCGAGCGGATTCGCGCCCTCAACACCCAGGTGGGGCAGACGGTGGCCAACATGCTCACCTTTTACGGTAAGGTCGATGTGGAGCGCTACGGGTTGCCGGGGGGGCCCTTGCACGACCCTTGTGTTATCGCCTACCTCTTGCAGCCGCAGTTGTTTGAACTCAAGCCCTGCTATGTCGAGGTGGAAACGGCCAGCCCCTTGAACCTGGGCCGGACGGTGGTGGATCGCTGGGGATCCAGCGGCCGTCCCGCCAATGTCCAGGTGGCTTTTGGAGTAGATCCTGAAGGGTTCTACCACCTGCTCACCGAGCGCCTGGGCCGTTACCGATAATTCTGGTTAACTTTATCCTTGAGGCCAGATCTGAGGTGGACAATCCCGGCGCCGTCCAAAGTGTCAAACTGGCGTGGGTAAACCTGCCCACCGCCGTTACCCTGCTGCGGCTGGCAGGGATCCCCTTTGTTTTGCTGGGGCTGAGCCTGAGATCCCCGTTGGGAGAGCGGCTGGCCCTCTGGGCGTTTCTGCTGGCGGCGGCAACCGATTGGCTGGACGGCCACTTGGCCCGCCGCTATGGGTTGGTGACCGATGTGGGCAAGGTTCTGGATCCCCTGGTGGATAAGCTGCTGGTGGTGGCGGCCCTGCTGGGCCTGCTGGAGTTGGGGCGGATCCCGGCCTGGGGAGTCTTTTTGCTGGTGGGGCGAGAGCTGGTCATTGCCGGTTGGCGGGCCAACCAAAGCCAAATCCGCGGCGCCAATCTCTGGGGCAAAGCCAAGACCGTGACCCAAATCCTGGCCATTGCTCTGCTGATTTTGGGGTGGCCGGGCGGGATCCCTTGTTTTTGGGTGGCGGTGGTTCTCACCCTGATCTCTGGCCTGACCTATTTGCACAACGATGGTGTTGCCAAATCCTCCCCGTCGCGATAGCGGCGCGGAGCGCTATGATGAGCAGCGCATCCTCGGGTTGGATCCGGGCCTGGGAACTTTGGGTTTTGGTTGCATTCTGGCGGGATCTGCCGGGTTAAAACCCGTGGATTATGGGGTGATCAGCACCCCTAGCCAACACTCGATGCCGGAACGGCTGCAAACGCTGTACGAGGACTTGAGCCAGTTGCTGTGCCAACTGCGCCCGCATCAGGTGGGGCTGGAAAAGCTCTTTTTCTACAAAATGGGCAACACCATTGCCATCGCTCAAGCTCGTGGCGTGATCCTGCTCACCTTGGCCCAACATCACCTGGTGCCGGTGGAGTTTACCCCTGCCCAAGTCAAGCAAAGCCTGACAGGCTACGGACGCGCCGACAAACAGGCCGTACAAGCCGCCGTGGCCCGCGAGCTCAACCTGCCCAACCTGCCCCGTCCGGATGATGCCGCCGATGCCCTGGCTATCGCCATCACGGTCTGGCACCACCGCTTCTTTTGAGGGATCCCGGCCCCGTTCGACTTCAGCAAAGGCGACCAGATTGGCCGTTCGCGCTGGCGGGCCGAAGGCCTTTCAAGATGGGCTAGACTCAGTACAGCGAGAAGCACAAGCCCTATGCCTTCTTCTTCCGTGGATGTTCGCGAGCTGCCCCTGTTTCCCTTGCCGGAGGTGGTACTGTTTCCGGGCCGCCCCCTGCCGCTGCACATTTTCGAGTACCGCTACCGCATGATGATCAACACCATCCTGGAGACGGATCGCCGCTTCGGGGTGCTGATGTTCAATCCCCAGACGGGATCCCCGGTGCGGATAGGCTGTTGTGCTGAGGTGTTGCAGGTGCAGCGGTTGCCGGATGACCGCATGGACATTTTGACCTTGGGGCAGCAGCGCTTCCGCGTCCTGGATTACGTGCGGGAAAAGCCCTTCCGGGTGGGGCTGGTGGAGTGGATCGAGGATGAGCCGACCACCTCTTCCGAGGAGCTGCAGAGCTGGGCGCGCCAGGTTACGACTCTCCTGCAGGACGTGGTGCGTCTTTCGGGCAAATTGATGGAGCGCGATACCGAGCTGCCGGAGCAGCTTCCCACCACCCCTGTAGAGTTGTCCTACTGGGTGGCCAGCCACTTCCAGGGAGCCCCTCAGGAGCAGCAAGCGCTGCTGGAAATGGTCAACACCGAAAGCCGGCTGCGCCGCGAAGCCGAAATTCTCGAGTCCACCCGCAAGCACCTGGCCGCCCGCACAGCCCTCAAGGATCTGTTTACAGAAATCTCCTGAGGTGCCTGTCAACCGGCCAGCTCTGCTCCCATCTGTTCTGGCAACTCTTGTGGATTTTAACGTAAGGTGCGGAATTCCCCACCCGGGTGGGGATGGATAGCACCCTCTGA
>NZ_JANSIQ010000009.1:0-13350 GCF_047502685.1 Synechococcus sp. OH20
GCCTCGTGAGTCTTGGATGCTTCAGCTCTACTTCACAGACCCGGTACACGGGATCTATGAAGCAACTGGGGCAGAAGAAGAGACAAAAGCTCTGCTGTCAAGCGGGTGAGGAAACCCCACCCGCCTACGCGGTGGGGTAGTTCATTTTTGCGCCGTAAAACCGCCAGCATGCGTTCGGAAATATCGATTCCTGTGTAAGGGCAGCCGCGCCGAATCAGCGGCAGCGCAATCCGTCCCGTCCCAATGCCCACCTCAAGAAAATGGGTCTCAGGAGTGGCTGCCACTGCCGCCAAGATGGCATCGGCGATCTCTTCCTCTACAGCCGGAGGAAAGCTGCGGGTGGCATCGTAAAAGTCGGCAGCCCGATCAAAACAAACGCTGTGGGATCCCGCCATCACTGTCCCCTTCCCCAACGGGCAAACCCAGACAGACAGAGTATCAACAAGAATGGGCAGGAATTGCCCGGATCCCTGCCTCTCTCAAGCCCAAAATTGGCTCTCTTCAAGACTCCTGCGCCAGGCGGGCGTAAAACAAGCCCTGGACGCGGACGGTGTGAGGTTCCAGTGCCCCTTGCTCGGTGCTGGACTGCTGAATGCTGACGAAGGAGCCGGCCATCTCTCCCGTGCTGGGATCCACGCGGGCGATGCGCAGCGACATTTTCCCCTGGGAAACCTCGTCCACCTTGCGGTTGGTGGCGAAGTCGTCCTTGGCCGCCTGCAGCCCCACGGCTGTGTCGTAGCCGGCGTTGGAGCCGCGCCCACGCGGGTCGAGGAAGGTGCTGCTGTGGTAGCCGGGCACCAAGAACTCGCCTTCAAAGTCGGTCGAAGGGTCGATGGCGGCTCCCTGGGCGGTGGCGACCAAGTCCTTCACGCTGAACAGAAACGGCACCCGCTCGCGGCGGGGCAACTGACCGGTGGTCGGCTGAAAGGTGATCCCATCCACCACTTTGAACTCCAGCGCGCCGTCTTTGGGGGTGACCTCGGCCTTAATCGGCCCCAGCGTGGCCGCCGAGATCATGATGTTTTTGGCTTTGATAAACTCTTTTTCCCCGTTCCGCTTTTCCTCTTCGATTTCAATCTGCACCGGCTGGAAGCAGACATCGGTCAGCTTCAGGGATCCCCCCTTGGGCACCTCGATGCGGCCGCGGGCATTGTCGGAGACGGAAGGGCAAATGGCGGCCTTGCCGGTGTTGCGGATCTGGTCGTAGGTCAGCGGGGCCTTAGCAGCCGCCGCCGGCAGGGCAAAGACGCTCAAACAGAGCGCCAACAGGATGGCGAGTAGTGGACGGTACCGCATAAGCAACCTCGAAAAACCTGTTTTAATCTCAATGCTGCTGGGGAGAATAAGCCTGAATGCCCCTATTGTACGCAATAGGGATCCCCTCTTTGGCTGAGCCCGCAGAAGTTTCTTGGCCAAGTCCAGTTGCCCACCCTCTAGGGAAAGTCGGCCAGATGGCCAGAAAGGGGTGAGACCCTTTCGCGGCCACCTCAGAACGGGCCCAGGGATCCCAGCCAGCGCTCCCGAATCTGGTTTACCAGCTCGCCGATGGGCTGTTGGTTGACGCGGTAGCTGGTGGGATGGGCGATCAGGCGGGCGGTGCTCTCGAAAAGGCAGTCGCGCTCCACCAGGCCGTTTTCCCTCAGGGTGCGTCCGGTGGCCACCAAGTCCACGATGGCATCGGCCATGCCGGTGAGGGGAGCCAGTTCCACCGAGCCGTAGAGGGAGATAATTTCCACCGGCAAATCCAACCGGTCAAAATACTCGCGGGCGCAGCCGACAAACTTGGAAGCCACGCGGGCATGGGGAGGCAACTGGGCCGCCGAGGTGTAGGGACTATCTTGGGGCAGGGCCACCGACATGCGACAGTAGCCGAACTTCAGATCCAGCAGGTGGGCCACCCGCGCTTCGCTGCCGGCATAGCGCTCTCGCAAGATGTCGTAGCCGACGATGCCCAGTTCGGCCTGTCCGTATTCCACGTACACCGGCACGTCGTGGTTGCGCACCAGCAGCGCCTCGTAGCGTTGCCCGTTGAGCTGGGTGGGCGATTCAATCCGCAGCAGGCGGTTGCCGGGATCCAAAAAGCGACTGAAATCGATCCCCACCTGTTGCAAGCAGCGGATAGCGTCGGCCAACAAGGCTCCCTTGGCCAGAGCAACGGTGATCGTCGGGGTATTGGGCTTCGGAGCTGGCCGAGGGCTGGTGGCTGTCAACATAGGCACTTAGGGATCCCTTCTGGCAAAAGGACAAGGGCAGTGGGAATGCTGCTTAGTTAAAGAAGGAAAGTGGATACCAGGGATCCTGCGTCCTCAATTGTAGGGAACTGACCTCTTGCCGGCGAGGTAGACTCGGCAGATGTTTTCCAGAACGCAGATCCTGGGATGATAAAAACACGATGAACCCGGAGGAGAGAGGACGGCATGAAAGCCATGATCCTGGCAGCCGGCAAAGGGACACGGGTACGGCCCATCACCTACATGATGCCCAAGCCGATGATCCCGATTCTGCACAAGCCGGTCATGGAGTTCTTGGTGGAGCTGCTGCGGGAACATGGCTTCGACCAGATCATGATCAACACCAGCCACCTCGCTCACCAGATCGAAGACTACTTTCGCGATGGCCAGCAGTGGGGAGTACACATCGGCTTTTCCTTCGAGGGCCACTTCGAGAACGGCCAGCCGGTGGCCGAACCCCTGGGATCCGCCGGTGGCATGCGCAAGATCCAGGATTTCTCCGGCTTTTTTGACAGCACCTTCGTGGTGCTCTGCGGCGATGCGCTGATCGACCTCAACCTGACCCAGGTGGTCAACTTTCACAAATCTAAGGGGGCATTGGCCACGGTGGTGTTGCGAGAGGTGGATCCCAGCCAAGTCTCCAGCTACGGAGTGGTGGTAACTGATGAGACGGGCCGGGTCACCGCCTTCCAAGAAAAGCCCAGGCAGGAAGAGGCCCTCAGCAACACCATCAACACCGGCATCTACGTGTTCGAGCCAGAAGTCCTGGACTACATCCCCCCCGGCTGCCCCTATGACATCGGCAGCGATCTCTTCCCCGCCTTGGTGAAAGCCGGCGCCCCCTTCTACGGCCTCAAGGCCGACTTCCAGTGGGTGGACATTGGCCGTACCCATGACTACTGGCTGGCGGTACAGAAGGTGCTGCGCGGCGAGATCAAAGGCGTCAAGGTGCCCGGGATCCAGATTCGGCCCGGCGTCTGGACAGGGATCAACATCCGCGCCAACTGGGATCGCATCCACATTGAGCCACCGGTGTACATCGGGGCCAGCACCTACCTGGCGGATGGGGTAAAGCTCATCGGCCCCACGGCCATTGGCTACGGCTGTGTGTTGAACGAAGGGTGTACGCTGGATGGCAGCCTCATCTTTAACTACACCCAAATCGCCGCAGGAGTGACGCTGCGCCACCAGATGGTGATGGGTCGCTACTGCATTTCCTCCGATGGCAATGCCATCGACACGGAAGAGTCCAACCTCACCTGGTTGATCGGAGATGCCCGCAGCCATGGCAACGGCAAATCCCAATAGCGCCCTCTATCTCTACGGGATCGTCGCTGCCCCCGGCCCGCGCCACCTGAATGTGGTGGGGCTGGACAAGCAGCCGGTGGGGGTTCACGTGCTGGGATCTTTGGCCTTTCTCTATTCCCAGGCTCGCCAGGAGCGCTACTTGGCCAGCCGGGCCAATCTGCTGGCCCACGAAGCCGTCCTAGAAACCGTCATGAACGAGGGACACCGCGCCCTGCTGCCGTTGCAATTTGGCCTGGTGGTGAGCAGTTGGGATCAGGTGGAGCAGGATCTGGTCAAACCGCGCCTGGCCGATCTGCTGACCCTGCTGCAGCGCCTAGAGGGCAAACGGGAGGTGGGGGTAAAGGTCTTCTGGGATCCCCAGCAAGAGCTCCAATTGGGGCTGGAGGAAAACCCCGCCCTGAAAGCCCGGCGGGACGAGATGGTCGGCGCCCCTTTGGGTCTGGATGCGGTAGTCGAGATCGGACGGGCTCTGGAGCAGCTTTTGGAGCAGCGGCGTCAGCGCATCGCCCAAACCTTCACGGCGGCCCTCAGCCCCCTGGCCAGCGACCGCGTGGAAGGCGATCTGCTCACGGAGAACATGGCCTACAACGGCTCATTTTTGATCAACTGGGAAGATGAGCCGGCTTTTGCCCAAAAAGTGGAGGAGCTAGACCAGACCTTTCAGGGGCGGCTGCGCATTCGCTACAACAACTTCACCGCTCCCTACAATTTCGTCAAGCTTTGACATGTTTTCTGTCTTATGGTCATTCAATCCAGTCCAATGGCGATGGAACGGTTGGTTACCTCGTTATTGCTCCGCAACGCTGTCGCCAACGCGCCGCTCTAACTCCCCTCTCCCTCAGGGAGAGGGGCTGGGGGTGAGGGTGGGAGAGGGGCTGGGGGTGAGGGGATCCCTCAGGGAGAGGGGCTGGGGGTGAGGGTGGGAGAGGGGCCGGGGGTGAGGAGGTTCATGGATGGGCTCAAGCAGGGATCCTTGTATGTAGCAGCATCTGTGACCCCCCCTGCGGCCTAAACCTCAACCAGAGAGGATAACCCCGCTGCAATCTTAAGAACCCCTCTACTGAGCGCCGAGAGCCGCCAACAAGTCATCCGCCAACAACACCGCCGTATAGGCCAAGGCTTGCCGTTGCTCAGGAGACAAATCGCCAACGGGGGTCTGGGGATTGCTCAGGATACCCTGTAACACCTTGCTGGCTATGTATTCGCGCTTAGAAACCCCTGGGCTAGAGATGGTGGGGTTATCCAGAGAGAACTTCTGATGGTGCTCGAAGGGGAAAGCATATTCAGGGGCAACCGGCATCGCTCGACTCCAGATCGGGTCTCTACACTGTGCTTTGCCTATTTTCCCATCCTCTCTCGTCGGGAACTTCAAAAAAGCGGGGCCTCAAAAAAGACAGAACGGGTTATCGTATCAGACAGATCCCTGTGTGGGGAAAGGATCCGGGCTGCTCTCCCTTGGAAAGATTGCTATGCATTTGAGCGATTCTTTTCGACGCACCAAAATTGTCGCCACCATTGGCCCTGCCAGCTCAAATCCGGCCATTCTCAGAGAGATGATCCTGCAAGGGGCAACCACCCTTCGCCTCAACTTTTCCCATGGGGATCACGAGCTACACCGCCGCAGCATTCGCCTCATCCGCCAAACCGCGATGGATCTGGGCATCCAGGTCGCCATTTTGCAAGACCTGCAGGGGCCGAAAATCCGCTTGGGCAAGTTCGCCGAAGGCTCCATCACCCTCAAAGCCGGGGATCCCTTTGTGTTGACCAGCAAGCCTGTCTTGGGATCCCAAGAGCGCAGTTGGGTCACCTACGACAAGCTGGCCCAAGAAGTGCCCGAAGGAGCGACGATCCTCATCGATGACGGTCGAGTGGAGATGCGGGTGGAAGCCGTGGATCCTGCGGCGGGAGAACTCTTCTGCCGCACCATTGTCGGGGGGACTCTCTCCAACAGCAAAGGGGTCAACTTTCCCGGCGTGCGCCTGAGCATCCGCGCCGTGACCCAAAAGGACAAAGAAGATCTCTACTTCGGCCTCAACCAAGGCGTGGATTGGGTGGCCCTCAGTTTTGTGCGGGATCCCTCTGACGTGCTGGAGTTGCGCGAGCTCATCGCCTCGGCCAAGAGGCCTTCTGCGGGCTCAGCCGACAAGCGGGTACCCATCATCGTCAAGATCGAGAAACATGAGGCCATCCAGCAACTGCCCCAGATTTTGGCTCTCAGCGACGGTGTGATGGTGGCGCGGGGCGATCTGGGGGTGGAACTGCCCGCGGAAGAGGTGCCGATCCTACAGAAGCGGGTGATCGCCCTGGCCAACTCTCTGGGGATCCCGGTGATCACTGCCACCCAAATGCTGGACAGCATGGTTCACAGCCCCCGACCTACCCGTGCCGAGATCTCCGATGTGGCCAACGCCATCTTGGATGGTACCGATGCCGTCATGCTCTCCAACGAGACGGCGGTGGGCAAATACCCCGTCGAGGCAGTAGCAACCATGGCCCGCATTGCCGTGCGCACCGAGCGAGATTACTTTGACTTGACCTACGCCGACCGACGGCAACGCATTCGCGCCCTTGCCCTGCAGGAGCTGAGCCAAAACAACGGCAACAGCAATGGCGCCAGTCCTGCTGGAACGCGGCCCAAAACCCTGATCACCGACTCGATCAGCCGCGCCGTGGGGGAGATCGCCCAGGAGCTGGATGCCGTAGCCGTGATGACCCTGACCAAAACGGGGGCCACTGCTCGCAATGTCTCCAAGTTTCGCCCGCGCACTCCCATCCTAGCCGTAACTCCCCACGTGGAAGTAGCACGGCGGCTGCAGTTGGTTTGGGGGGTACATCCGCTGTTGGTGATGGATTTGGCCACAACCCGCCAGACCTTTCAAGCGGCCATTAGCTTGGCCCAGGAAGATGGCTTGCTCAAAGATGGCGACTTGGTGGTGCTCAGCGCAGGAACCCTGCCCGGTGTTGCGGGATCCACCGATCTGATCAAGGTCGATGTGGTGAAAGCGGTGGTGGCCCAGGGCAAAGGGTTTGGCAAAGGCACCGTCAGCGGCCCGGCCCGCATCTTGAGATCCAGCCTCGATGCCGGCAAAATCACCGCCGGCGACATCTTGGTTGCGCAGTCTACCGACGCCAACTATGTGGAGGCCATCAAACAGGCAGCCGGAGTGATCACCGAAGAAGAGGGAGCTTCCTCCCATGCGGCGGTCATCGGCCTGCGGCTGGGGGTGCCGGTGCTGGTGGGGGTCAAGGATGCCACACGCCTCATCCGGGATGGATCCATCGTCACTCTGGACGCAGAAAAAGGCATCGTGACTTCGGGAGCAGATGGCCTGGGCTTTTGAGGGAGAGCCATCAGTCCCGCGCTCTACCCAAAAGTGAGCGTCGGGATCCCTCTGGCGGTTCTCAAAAGCAGGCTACGCCATAGCAACGAAACGTTTCTCTACATCGTTATTGCTACGCAACGCTGTCGCAAACGCGCCCCTCCAACTCCCCTCTCCCTCAGGGAGAGGGGCTGGGGGTGAGGGTCGTTCCTCAGGGAGAGGGGCTGGGGGTGAGGGTCGTTCCTCAGGGAGAGGGGCCGGGGGTGAGGGTGGGAGAGGGGCCGGGGGTGGTCGCGTGAGCGGCGCGGAGCGCTTGGGCAGCGGCAAAGTGTCTTAATCTTGTCTGAAACGACTATATTCCTGACGGTTTTGTGGTGGGCAGGTGCGGGTTGTCTCTAAGTAGGTTGGGAAGCCCGCGCCGCGCTGATGGGAGCAGGCCAAGGGGATCCGCTCAGGAGCTGCGGTCTAGCGGCTGGGGCTCTGGTTGAGGGGTGAGGGTTTCCAGCTCCGGCAAGGGGGATCCCATCTCGGCGGCGGGGCTTTCCAAGGACTTTGTCCCCCTATCTTCGGTGGGCATGCCCGTCGGCAAGCCGGATGCAGCTTGGGCCGGCTGAAACTGGGGATCCAGCTCCAGGCAGCGCTGCAAACTGGCCTGGGCCGCTTCCCGCTGGCCGGCCTGTAGTTGGATCAACCCCAAGGTATGCCAAAAGGCGGGCCGCTGCGGCTCCAGTTGCGTAGCCCGTTGGGCGTCGGCCAGGGCCAGCTCCAACTTTCCCAGCTTCAGGGCTTCCCAGGCGCGGTTGTTGAGGGCCACCGCGTCTTCTGGGGTGAGCTCCAGGACGCGCGAGTAGGCTTGCGCTGCTTTCTCTGCATCCCCCAGGTCGCCATAGACCAGGCCCAAGGCAAACCAGCCCCAGGGATCCCGTTCGTTGAGGCGGGTCATCTCTTGGGCGGCGGCAAGGGCTTCTTCCAATCGGCCCAGGCGGCGCAGGCTGGTGATCTGGCCAAACCAGCAGGCAAAGCTGCCAGGACGCTGCTGCACCAAGCTCCGGAACTGCTCTAGGCTGGCCTCGTATTGCCCCAGCTCCTGCTGTGTCACCGCCAGGGCGTAGCGAGCCGGGAAGTCCTCTGGCCGGATCTTCAGGGCCTCCTCAAAGTGAATGCAAGCCTCCTTCAGGTAGCCCAATTTCTGGAAGGCCACGCCGCGGGCGTACCAGCTTTTGGGGTTGTCGGCGTCGTAGCGCAGGGCACGTTCCAGGGCTTTGCTGGCCAGCCGATACTGCCCCAGGCGCAGCAGAGCCACCCCTAGGTTGTGGAGCGTAATGGGATCCCGGCGGCGCAGCCGCAGCGAGCGCTTGTAACA
Source organism: Synechococcus sp. OH20 (assembly GCF_047502685.1). NCBI lineage: Bacteria > Bacillati > Cyanobacteriota > Cyanophyceae > Synechococcales > Synechococcaceae > Synechococcus > Synechococcus sp. OH20. The sequence goes on from NZ_JANSIQ010000009.1 coordinate 8,223, forward strand.
CTCGATGGCCGAGCGCAGCCGCTGGCAGTGGAACAGGGCATTACCTTGGTAGCGCCAGACCCGGCCACTTCTGGGGTTGAGCTTCAAAACCCGAGCAAAGCTGGCCGCCGCCGAGCTGGGCCGCCGCAGCCGCCGCAACACGATCCCACGCGCCAGCCAGGTGCGGGGCTGTTGGGGGTTGTAGCGCAGCGCCTTGTTCAGGCTGTTGAGGGCCAGCTTGGGCCGCTTCAGTTGCATGAGGCGAATGCCGCGGTTGTGCCAGGCCAGGGCGTCCTCCGGGTTGCTCTCCAGCACCTTGTCGTAGTTGACCACCGCCGCTTTGTACTGGCCCAGGCGCCCCAGAATCAGGGCCAGGCGCAGCCGCGTCTCCTCGTCGTAGGGGTTGATGCTCAGGGATCCGTTGTAGCTATCCACCGCCTCGCGGTAGCGGGCCAACTGCACCAGCACATCGCCGCGTCGGCTCCAGGCCAGGGCGAAGTTGGGATCCATATTCAAAGCGCGGTCGTAGGCGGCCAGGGCTTCGGTTAGGTTGCCCCGCTTGCGCCACTCCTCGGCCCGATCGAATTGAATATCGGCGCTGTTCCACTGGAACAGCCGCTGAAGAAATTGCAAAATGGCAATCTTGCGTGCCCCTTCCTCCGGTGTGGCAGAGGGCATTTCGCCAGTGGCAATGCGCAGGATGGCTAGCTGAATGGCTCGTAGGAAAGCTTGGAACCCCCGCACTTCCTCATCTTCAGGAGGTTCCTCGCGGCGGTGGTATTGCAGCCGAAATCGCTGCAGATCTCCAGGGGTGGGGAAGCTGGGATCCAAAAAGTGCATCAGCTCCCGGGCCCGGTACTCAAACAGCACCGGATCTTCCTCAGAGCCGCTAAAATCCAGCAGCGGTGCTTCTGCCAGGGGGCGGGGCAGCTCGGCGGGCGTGTGGAGCAGCGTCAGCAGGCGCTGGTTCTGTCGGGGCGGAGCGTGGGAGAAGCCGCTGTAGAGCTCATCTCTGGGCCAGGGATCGGCAACAAACTCCGGCGAGGCCACCACCCCGATCCAGCGGCATTGTTCGATGGCCAGTTGCAGCTCCAGCCGGCGGTCGTCTCCCGGCTGCAGCATCCAGCGGTCAAACCAGACCTTGAACCCCTCCCGATCCAGCCGCTCGGCCAGTTGCCGCGCCCACCGCGCCTGCTCTCGGTGGTAGCGCAAGAAAAGGTCAAACTTGTAATGCTCGGAAGACATGAACGCCTGCTCGCTGCTCTTTTCCAGCTTATCTTTGCCATCGCCTCGGCGGCCCGAGCACTGCCTCTTCCCCGGCTGCAAGATCGGCGATAGTTGAGGAAGGGTTGGTCAGGAGGGGGAGATGGCAAGCGGAGTGCTGGCGATTGCCGCAGCGATTGGCTTAGTGGTTCTGCTGTTGGAAGCGATTCGCTATCGCCGCTGGGGATCCCTGCGCCGTTGGCAGCCGGCAATGGGACTGGGCCTGGCGGCCCTGGCAGCGCTGGGGGCGGGGCTGGGACAGTTGCCGGAACCGGTTCCGCTGGCCCTGCTGTTGGGGGGGCTGGTGGGACTGGGGCTGCTGGGCTTGGGCGGCTGTGGGCGGGCCGGGCAGGGGCTGGCGGTGCTGCTGCTCAGCTTGGCCACCTGGCAGGGTGTAGCCGGCGGCGCCTTCGAGGGATCTGAGGCGGGAGCTGCTTTTTCTCTGCTGTTGTGGGGCTGCGGCCTGGGGATGGGCTTAGTGGGGATCCCGTTGCTGGGCTGCTTGGCTGAAGGAGAGATGCTGTCTGTGCTGATGGGGCTGGCCCAGGGCTGGAGCGGCATCGCTGCCCTCACCTGGGGATCCCGCCTTATGGAGATGGGAGGGGAATCTCTGCCAGATCTCCCTTGGCCGGTGTTGTTACCTGTTGGTCTGGCCGCCCTCAGCCTAGTGGCGGGCACCCTGCCCTTGTTGACTGTTCCCGTTCGCGCCAGCGGGACAGAGTCCTCACCCGACAGCGAGGTGGAATCCAACCGGCTGCTGTCGGCCCTGGGGCACGGTGTGGGATGGCTGGTGGCGACGGCGCTGGCCCTGGCTCTGGTGCGCAACGGGCTGTACCAGGATCCCTTTTGGGCGCTGCTGTACGGGGCGGGGGTGTTGCTCTCGTGGGCTCTACTGGCTTTGGAGAGCAGGATCCCGGCACCCGAGGGGAAAGAGGCCTTGCTCTGGCGGGCCTGTGTGAGCCTGACGCTGGTAGGCGGTGGGGCGCTGCTGGCGTTGCGGCTGGGGGGATCCTACGGGGCGGCGCTGCTGGGGCTGGGGTGTCTGGCTTTTCCCAGCCGCTGGGGGGCGATGGCCGCCCTGTTTTTGTCGGCCCGACCCCTGCTGCAAAACCTGCTGCACCAGTTCAACCTGCAGGTGGCCGGGATCGACCTCACCCAGCCCTACGTATCGGCGGCGCTCTACTTGGGCATGGCGGCCATGGCCTTGGCTGCGCTTCTTTACTGGCTGCACGGGCTAGACAAACCCCTGCAAACCGGGGTCGGCCTGACGCTGGGCAGCCTGCTCCTGCCGCTGGGGGTGGGCTATTTCGTCCATGCCCAGCCGCAAGCAGCTTTCTTGCTGGCAGCCTTGATCACCGCCTTGATCTTGGCGGCGCTGCAGCCCATAGCCTTGAACCAAGAAGGGAGAAGGGCGACTTGGACGGGGATCCAAGCTTTGGGCCTGGCCACGCTCGCCATCCTCGGATCCAACCTCAGCCGCAACTGGACGGTGACGGGGTTCTATGCCACCCGCCTGGAGCGGGCCCTGGTGCTGGCGGCCAGCGTTGGGATCCTGGCTCTGTTCCTTTTGCTTGGGCAGGGCTGGCGCTGGTGGCAGTCCAGAACAGCGTCCCGCTAGCGTTGAGGTTCTAGGGTTGTGAAACTCCTTCCCCTCGGCACCCGTGGCACCTGGCAAGGGATCCCCGGCCCCGAGCAGACGGCTGAGGCCCTGGGCAACCCCGGCGTGAGGGTGATCGGATCCCCAGCTCTGTTGGCGCTGATCGAGCGATGTGGCCACAACACCTTGCAGCCTTTTTACGAGGGGGAAGAAGCCGCCGTCGGGATCCGCTTTGTCCTAGAACACTGCTCAGCAGCTGTGGTGGGGGATCCTCTACACCTTCAGGTTGAGGTTGTGCAAGTGGAGGGAAGGCGCGTTCAGTTTCAGGTGGAGATCACGCAGCAGGGGCGGCTGGTGATGCAGGGATCCTACATCTGTCAGGTAGTCGATTTGCCCCATTTTCTGGCCCGCTATGGGCTGGCTTGAGATCATCAAGTACCTGGCAGGGCTGCTGCTGGTCACTGGGTTGGGGCTGTTTCTGTTCTGGCCACAACAGCTCCTGCTACGCTACCGCAAGCCTTGGCAAGGCCCCCTCGCCTGGAGCTGGAAATGGCGCGGGTGGGGGGGCTTGGCTCTGCGGGGCAGCCGTCGGGGGTGGGAATGGCGCTGCGGCTCCCTCTGCGTTCGCGGGCATTGGCCGGCCCGGGTGGGCTGCCGTCTCTCCTTTGCCGACTGGCCTCGCTTCTGGCCCCTTCTGAAGCAGTTGGCCAAGGGGATCCAGATCCAGTCCTGGCAAGGTGGCCTAGAAATCGGCTTTGCCGACCCGGCCTTGACGGGGCAATGCCTAGGGTTGATCGCCGCTCTGCCCCCCCTGTTGGCCCAACATCTGCGCCTTACCTTCGCCCGCAGCGGCTGGCACGGACAGGGATCCCTGGTGGTTCGCTTTCGTCCCTGGCGGGTGCTGGGGCCGGCCTTGAAACTGGGGTGGCTGGCCCTCTGGGAAAGGATCCCGGACAATTAGCGCTGGAACAGCCTCGCCGAGCCAAACTTTGGGTTATGTCGAATTGGGGACAAAAGGAATGGGATCCGCGCGCGCCCCGGCGGATTTTGGTCTGCCCGGATAGCTTCAAGGGATCCCTGACGGCCAAGGAAGCGGCAGCGAGCATGGCCCGCGGGATCCAACAAGTGTTGCCCCAGGCCGCGGTGGAGCTGCTCCCTCTGGCCGATGGGGGCGAGGGCACCCTAGAGGTGCTGCTGCCGGCGCTGGGGGGAGAAAAACGAGGGCTGTGGGTCACCGGCCCGCTGGGGGATCCCGTCTGGGCCGAATACGGGGTGGCGGGCGAGCGGGCGCTGCTGGAAGTAGCCCAGGTGGCCGGCCTGACCTTGGTGCCCCCGCAGCGGCGGGATCCCACCCGCACCACCACCTATGGCTTGGGGGAGCTGTTGCGGGCCGTCTGCCGGGATCCCATCGCCGAGATCTGGATAGGGCTGGGCGGATCCGCTACCGTGGATGCGGGCGCAGGGATGGCGCAGGCCTTGGGCTATCGCCTCCTGGATGAGGCCGGGGATCCCATTGGCTGTGGGGGAGGGGAGCTGGCCCGCCTGGCGCGCATCGAGCCGCCCGAGCAGCCTGTCTGGCTGGGCAAGTGCATCCGCGGCCTCTGCGATGTGCAGAACCCCCTCACCGGCCCGTTGGGGGCGGCTGCCGTCTTCGCCCCCCAGAAGGGCGCCACCCCTTCTCAAGTGCGGCAGTTGGAGCAGGCACTGCAGCAGTGGGCCAGAGTGGTGGAGCGCGACCTGGGCCGGACTGTGGACGGGATCCCAGGGGCCGGCGCCGCCGGCGGGCTAGGGGCAGGATTGGTGGCTTTTTTAGGCGCCACCCTGGAGTCGGGGATCCACTTGCTGGCCCAGCACTTGGCTCTGGCGGAGCGCATCCACCGCTGTGACCTGGTGGTGACCGGCGAGGGCCGCCTTGACGAACAGAGCAGCATGGGCAAAGTGGTAGGAGTGGTGCTGGAGCTGGCCATGGCAGCCCAGAAGCCCCTGCTGATTCTCTGTGGCCAGGCCACCCCGGCAGCCCGAGCCGACTTGGCCGCCCGACCTTTGCCAATTGGAGTTGCTGCCCTCTGCGACCGGATCCCGGATGTGACCGAAGCCCAGCGTCAGGCCAGCCACCACTTGGAACAGATGGCCGCTTGCGAGTTGAAAAAGTTTCTAGCCTAGGATCCGCTCATCACATAGTCATTGCAAAAGATTATGGAACAGCCTGTCCGTTGCTCTCCAGCTCCCCTCTCCCCCAGGGAGAGGGGCTGGGGGTGAGGGGATTCCCCAGGGAGAGGGGCTGGGGGT
>NZ_JANSIQ010000010.1:0-58433 GCF_047502685.1 Synechococcus sp. OH20
GTGGTCTGGTCTTGTTTCTTCCCACGCAAACCCTTAAGCCGTCTCAGCGCTGTCCAAAGTGTGATGCGATTCACAAGGAGTGGGCAGACCTGAGTAATCGCTACCATGTCTGCCCTGCTTGTGGTTTTGCGATAGAGAGGGACAGGGGGACGGTGATGATACTGTACAACGTTGCCACTAATCAGCAACCGGGGTTGGGAACCCGCCTCGTGAGTCTTGGATGCTTCAGCTCTACTTCACAGACCCGGTACACGGGATCAATGAAGCAACTGGGGCAGAGGAAGAGACAAAAATCTCGCCGTAAAGCGGATGGGGAAACCCCACCCGCCTGCGCGGTGGGGTAGTTCATCTATCACGAAGTTCTTTCCTTTTCGTGCTCAAGTCGGGGCTGACAAGAGTAGTTACGATGTTCTCATCCAGGGGAGCCGCGGAGTTGTCTCGATGGGCCAGGAGATTGCCTCCTTCAGCTTTGGCGCAGAGGACTTTGCCGAGTTCAAAGCTCGGCTGCAGCAGGAGACAGATCTGCTGGACCGCTGGCTGGCCGCCGCGCCGGGGCTGGATCCCGCCTGTCAGCCTTTTGCCCAGGGATCCCCGGTGGGAGGGTTCGAGCTGGAGGCTTGGCTGGTGACTCCTCAGGGGGATCCGGCCCCGATCAACTCAGCCTACCTGGAGGCCGTAAACAACTCGCTGGTGGTGCCGGAACTGGCCCGCTTCAACATCGAGATCAACGGCCGGCCTCAGGTCTTGGTCGGTTCGGCTCTGCGGCAGTTGCAGCAAGAGCTGGAACAGACCTGGGATCGCTGCTGCCGAGTGGCCGAGCAACTGCAGGCAGGGCTGATGATGATCGGCATTTTGCCCACGCTGCAGCAGCAGCAGCTCACTTTGGAGATGATCTCCCCCCGCAAGCGCTACCTGGCCCTCAACGAGCAGATCCTAAACCTGCACCGGCGCGAGCAACCCTCGGGGATCCCGCCCCTGGGGCTGGCGATCGCAGGGCCTGCCGCCCGGCTACGCGTCACCCACCCAAACGTCATGCTGGAGGCAGCCACCACCTCTTTTCAAATCCATCTGCAGGTGTCGCCCCACCAGGCAGCCCGCTACTTCAACGCTTCCCTGCTCGTATCGGCCCCCTTGGTAGCCCTGGCAGCCAATTCTCCCTATCTGTTTGGGCACGACCTGTGGGCGGAAACCCGCATCCCGGTGTTTGAGCAGGCGTTGGATGGCCCACCCCCCCTCGCCCCTACCCACCAAGCTCGCGTTACCTTCGGGCAAGGCTATGTCCAGGAATCCCTAATGGAGCTGTTTTGGGAAAATCTGCACCGCTACCCGGTGGTGTTGCCGCAAAGGTTAGCCGCTGCCCCCTCGGAGCTGGCCCACCTGCGTCTGCACAACGGCACCATCTGGCGCTGGAACCGCCCCCTCATCGGCTTGGAGCCCATTCCCCACCTGCGCATCGAACAGCGGGTGGCTGCAGCAGGCCCCACCCTGCCGGACATGATCGCCAATGCGGCCTTTTACTTTGGCCTGGTGCAAGCTCTGGGATCCCGACCTCTTCCCCCGGAGCAGGAGCTGAGCTTTGCCCAGTGCCGCGTCAATTTTTATACGGCCGCCCGCTTCGGCCTCGAGGCCCCCATCACCTGGCTCAACGGTTGGCAGGGATCCCTGCGCCAATTGTTGCTGCAAGAGCTGCTCCCGCAAGCAGAGGCGGGCTTGGCGCAACTGGACTTGGCGCCCCAGGACATCCAGGAGTACCTGGGCATTCTCCGCGGCCGTGTCGAGTCGGGGCAGAATGGGGCCACCTGGCAGCGCCGCTACGTGGCTCGGCATGGTAAAGATATGCAACAATTGACCTGTGCCTACTGGGAACGGCAGCGGCAAGGTCAGCCGGTACACACCTGGGATCTCGGCTAGGGAAGCCGTCTCCCCATAGTTGCCGGCGGGGGGGATAGGTCACCGCTTGGGCATGCCTGCATCGGAAGGGATGCCTTCTCAAAGGTCAGGGCGGCGACCTAATCCACAAGCACGACAGCCAGTTGTTTACCTCCAGCTAAGGATGAGACAGTTCGCTACCCCAATCTCCATCTCCCCTCTCCCGTTGGGAGAGGGGCTGGGGGTGAGGGCCTATTTCCCGGATCCCCTTTGTCCTTAAGCAGCCAAAAGGTTTGCGTTGAGGTGCTTGCCCAAAAAACCGTATGCTCACTGTTCTCGATCACCTGCCGGAGCAACTCCTAGATTTAGAGGCCCATCAACTCTACGACCGATTGGGCGGGCCAACCCTCATCCATCTGGCAGGACGACGGGATCCCCCCTTGTTTGTGTCCGTCCTGCTGCACGGCAACGAGGTCACCGGCTGGCAGGCGGTGCGACAGCTTCTGCGCCGCTACGTCCAGCGGGAACTGCCCCGTTCCCTGTCCCTTTTCATCGGCAATGTGTGGGCTGCTCGCCAAGGACAACGGCGGCTAGACGGCCAACCGGACTACAACCGCATCTGGGGCCCCGGCTCCACCCCCGAACACGCCATGGCCCAGGCCGTCCTGCAGCAGATGCAGCAGCGGGGCGTGTTTGCCAGCGTCGATATTCACAACAACACCGGCACCAACCCCCACTACGCCTGTGTCAACTACTTAGATGCTTCTACCCTGCACCTGGCCACCCTGTTTGGGCGCACCGTCCTCTACTTCACCAAACCGGAAGGGGTACAGAGCATGGCCTTTGGTCGCTTCTGGCCGGCGGTAACCCTGGAATGTGGCAAGCCGGATCAGCCCCACGGCACCCAACATGCCCGCGAATTTCTGGAAGCCTGCCTGCACCTGTCAGCAATCCCTCAGCGCCCCGTCCTTAGCCAGGATATCGACCTGTTCCACAGCGTTGCCATCGTCAAGATCCCAGACGAGGTGAGCTTCAGCTTTGGGGAAGAGGCGGACGACCCACACCTGCGCTTTCCCCCCGATTTGGATCTCTTCAATTTCCGGGAGCTCCCTCCCCACACCCGCATCGGCTGGACGAGCAACGGCTTTCACCTCGACGTGCAAGACGAGCAGGGCCAAAATGTGGCCGATCGCTTCTTCTACGCCCAAGATGGCGAAATTCGCACCCGCGTGCCCATTATGCCGAGCATGCTCACCCTCAACAGCCGCATCATCCGCCAAGACTGCCTCTGCTACTTGATGGAGCGCTACCCTCTGGCCGCTATCGCCCCCCCCTCAGACAAAAGACCCCGGCTGTTGTAGAAAATCCAGCTCTGCGGCTGTAGAGGGGCGACCGAGAACGGCATTGCGATGGGGGAAGTTGTTGATCAAACCCCTGGGCCACCCAAAGCCAAGGGATCCGTTGCAACGGCAGGGGGAGTGCCGCGAAACCCATTGCGGGGAAACCAGAGAACTCCGTCTCGCTGCGAGGGATGGCAGGTACGCTAACGTGAGACAGAATCCTCAAAACTGCCAACTGAGCACACGGGATCCCTATGTTGCGCCTGCTGCGGATCGAGAACTTTGCCCTGATCGAGCACTTGGAGATTCCCTTTCGGGCGGGGCTGAACGTGCTGACCGGAGAAACGGGCGCGGGCAAGTCCATCATTCTCGACGCCCTGGATGCCGCCCTAGGCGGGCCGGCGCGAGCCCTGCGCAGCGGCAGCGAGCGAGGTCTGGTGGAAGCGGTTTTCCATCTCAATCCCGAGCTGGCAGCCTGGCTAGAACAAGAACAAATCGACCCCCTAGAGGAGGGCTTGGTCTGTAGCCGCGAACTGCTGTTGCGCAACGGCAAACTCACCAGTCGTTCGCGGGTGAATGGGGTGCTGGTGAACAAAGCCCAGATGCTCAGCCTGCGCTCCCAATTGGTGGAGATCACCGCCCAGGGGCAAACGGTTCAAATCCAATCTCCGCAAACCCAGCGCCGTTGGCTGGACGATTTTGGCGGCGAAAAGCTGCTGCGAACACGCGCAGAAGTGGCCGCCCTCTACCAAACTTGGAACTATCTGAAAACAGAGACAGAATCCCGCCGGCAAAACCAGCAACTGCGCCTGCAACGGCTAGACCTGCTGCAGTTGCAAGCGCAAGAACTGCTCGCCCTGCGGCTGGAGGATCCCGACGAGCTGGCCAAACTGGAGCGGGAGCGGGATCGCCTGGCCCACCGGGTGGAGCTGCAGCAGCAAAGTTACGCAGCCCACCAACTGCTCTACCAAAATGACAGCGGCTCACCGGCCATCGCCGACCTGTTGGGCCAGGCCGAACGGTTACTGCAAGCTATGACCCAGCGGGATCCCGACCTGGCCCCTCTGGCCGAAATGCTCAGCAGCGCCCTCATTCAGGTAGAGGAGGTGGGGCGAGAGCTGCTGCGCTACGGCGAGACGCTGGAGGCGGATCCCGGTCGGTTGAATAAAATTGAACGGCGCCTTGCCCAACTCCGACAAGCCTGCCGCAAATACGGCCCCACCTTGGCCGAGGTGATGGCCCATGCGGAGCGGGTGCAGGCCGAGTTGGCCCAACTGCGAGGCGACAACACCGACCTGGAGGAATGGCAGGCACGGCTGGACAAAGCTGCCCAAGACTTGGAGTGCCATTGCCGAGTGCTCTCCCAACTGCGCCACCAGGCGGCCCGCCAACTGGAAGAGGCCCTTCTTGAGGAGCTCAAGCTGCTGGGGATGGGCGCAGTGCAATTCCAGGTGCGGATCCAACCCGGCCCCCCGACGGCAGAAGGGGTGGATCAGGTGAGCTTCTGGTTCAGCCCCAACCCGGGTGAGCCCCTACAGCCTCTGGCCAGCATCGCCTCCGGCGGCGAGATGAGCCGTTTTTTGCTGGCCCTGAAAGCCGTATTCAGCCGCATCGATCCGGTGACCACCATGGTTTTTGACGAGATCGATGCCGGTGTGTCCGGCAAAGTGGCCCAAGCCATCGCCACCCAGTTGCACAGCATCGCCCAAGATCACCAGATCCTCTGCGTCACCCACCAGCCCCTGATCGCTGCCTTGGCAGATCACCACCTGCGGGTTTACAAGGTGGTGCAGCAAAAACGAACTTCTGTGCGGGTGGAACTGCTAGGAGAACGGGAACGCCGCGAAGAATTGGCCCAACTGGCCGCCGGCCACTCCGCCCAAGAAGCGATGACCTTTGTAGAGGCTCTCCTCAAGCAAGCGGCTCAACTGCGCCAGCCCCGCCTAGCTCCCCTCTCCCTCGGGGAGAGGGGCTGGGGGTGAGGGTGGATCCCCTCGGGGAGAGGGGCTGGGGGTGAGGGTGGATCCCCTCGGGGAGAGGGGCTGGGGGTGGTCGCGTGAGCGGCGCGGAGCGCTTGGGCCTCAACCGCCCAAAAACAGCTCCAGCACCTCGGGATTGTTCAACAGGTTGGGGCCGGTGTCCTCGAAGCGGTTTTCTCCCATAGATAAGACGTAGCCCCAGTCCGCCATCTGCAGGGCCTGCTTAGCATTCTGCTCCACCATGAGGATGCTGACGCCAAGGCGGTTGATCTGCCGCAGGAGGGCAAAGGTCTGCTCGATGTACAGGGGCGACAGGCCGGCTGTCGGCTCATCCAGCAACAACAACTGTGGCTCTGCCATCAACGCTCGTCCCATAGCCAGCATCTGCCGCTGTCCGCCCGACAGGGATCCCGCCACCTGGCGCCGCTTCTCTTGCAGGGGCGGAAACAGCTCATAAACCCGCTCCAGTTGGGCGGCATAGCCATCGCGTCGGATGAAGGCCCCCATCTCCAAGTTTTCCTGCACGGTGAGGGAAGGAAAGACGTTGTTGGTTTGGGGCACAAAGCCGATCCCCCGTCGCACCAGTTGCTCGGCAGGGAGATGCGTGATGTCGGATCCCTGAAACAGCACCCGGCCTGTGCGGATGGTGGCTAGGCCAAACAAAGATTTCAGTACCGTCGATTTGCCCGCTCCGTTGGGGCCGATGATCACCACGATTTGGCCAGGGTTCACCTTCAAGTGGATCCCTTTGAGGATGTCCACCCCCCGGTAGCCACCGTAGAGATCTTGGATGTCCAGCAAAGGGGTCATGAGAGGGATCCCTCCGAAGGCAGAGAAGAGGGTTTGGATGGACTCAGGGAGTCGGCCAGCGCCACCGATCCCAGATAGGCCTCCCGCACGGCTGGGTTTTGTTTAATCTCCTCCATGGATCCCTGGGTCAACACCCTGCCGGCGGCCATAACTACCACGTGGTCACAGAGACGGGTTACCAGATCCAAGTCGTGCTCGATGATGCAGAAGGTACAGCCGCGCTCGCGGTTGAGATACTCGATAAAGCGCATCAGATCCGCCAGCAACGTGCGGTTGACGCCGGCCCCCGGTTCGTCCAGTAGGATCACCCGCGCATCGGCCATGAGGGTGCGCCCCAGTTCCAGCAGCTTCTTCTGCCCACCGGAAAGGGTGACGGCCAGTTGATCCCGCAGATGGATGAGGTTGAGCCGTTGCAAAACCTCTTCGGCCCGAGCTTGCAGGTTGCGTTCTTGTCGTTGCACCTGCCGCCAGCGGAACCAGGCATTGAACAGGTTCTCCCCCACCTGTTGGGGCGGGACGACCATCAAGTTCTCCAGGACGGTCATGCGGCCAAACTCGCGCGGGATCTGAAAGGTGCGCACCAGGCCGCGCCGGAACAGATGGTGGGGGGGCAGGCCGGTGATGTCTTCCCCATCCAGCCAGATGCGTCCGCTACTGGGCCGAACGAACCCGGCGATGATGTTGAAAAGCGTGGTTTTCCCGGCCCCATTGGGGCCGATCAAGCCCGTGATCCGACCGGTTTCAATGCGGAAGGAACAGTGATCTACCGCGCTGATGCCGCCAAACCGTTTGGAGATGTCGTCGATAACAATCACGCTGCCCGATGAGTTCAGTATTTCAATATAATGAGCCCAATTGCCGAGTTTGCTTATTATCCTTCCCGGATCCCTCTGGGAGCAACTGCCCTTGGAGGTCGCAGCCAACCCTGCGGCAGCTAGGGAACGGGCGAGATACTGAGTCTGGCCCGCTTGTTTTCTGGAGCCATCTTTTTTGAGGGAGTGGGGAACGCTTTGAGGCGAGCCAACGTCTAACTGCTACAATTCAACACTTGGCTTTTGGGATCTGAGTTCTACTTTCTCTTGCCTCACAGGAGGTTGTTGGTTATGTCTCGCATGCACAAACTCACCCGACGCGCCTTTGCGGCGGCGGCTGCCCTGACGGCGGCTGCTCTGGCCACCACTTTGCTGCCCGGCACGGCCCAGCAGGCTGCTCAAACGCCGGTCAAGATTGGGGCTCTGCTGTCTTTGACAGGAGATCTGCAGGCCTATGGAGAAAATTGCCTCAAGGGCATCAAGCTGGCCCTCGACCAGATCAACGCTGCCGGTGGCATTTTGGGATCCCCTGCTCAGGTAGTGGAGGCCGATGACCAGACCTCGGCCCAGCCGGCTATCGACGCCGCTCAGCGGCTGGTGAATGTGGAGAAGGTAGCCGGTATTATCGGTGCCCTGGGCAGCGGCATCACCATCCCGGTGGCCACCACGGTGACAGCTCCCAACAAGATCCCGCAAATTTCCCCGGCTTCCACCGCTCCCACCATCACCACCCTAGAGGACAGCGATTTTCTGTTTCGCACCGTTCCTTCTGATGCTTTCCAAGGGGTAGCCCTAGCCCAGGTTACCCGCGAAGAGAATCTAGAGCGGCTGGCGGTCATCTACATCAACAACGACTACGGTAAGGGGCTGGCCGACAGCTTTAAGGCGGCCTTTGAAAAGCAGGGCGGCAAGATCACCAAAGCTGTTCCCTACGATCCCGGCAAGGCCTCCTACCGCAGCGAGCTGACCCAACTGAAGGAAGGGGATCCCCAGGCGTTGGTGCTGATCGGCTACCCCGAAAACGGCGTGGTCATCCTGCGGCAAGCTTTGGAAGAAGGGCTATTCGACCGCTTTGTCTTCACCGATGGCATGCGCTCTCCCGATCTGGCAGCCCAGGTGGGAGCCGATAAGCTAGAGGGATCCATCGGCACCTCGCCCCAGGCCCTCACCGACAGCAAAGCCTACCAGATCTTTGCCGACGCCTACAAAGCTGCCTACGGGGAGCTGCCTCCCACCCCCTACATCGACACCGCCTATGATGCCGCCTTCCTCTTAGCTTTGGCCATCCAAAAAGCCGGCAGCACCGATGGCACTGCCGTTCGCGATGCCTTGCGCCAAGTGGCCAATCCCCCCGGCACCGAGATCTTGCCCGGCGAGTGGGCCAAGGCGGTGGAGCTGCTGAAGCAAGGGGAGGATATCAACTACACCGGCGCTTCCGGCTCGCTGGACTTCGACGAGAAGGGGGATGTGGCTGGAACCTTTGCCCACTGGACTTTCCAAGGGGGGAAGGTAGTCGATCTGAAAGTGTTTGAGCCGGGGAGCTAATTTCCTTTGGGGGTTTTCTAACGGTTAAGTTCAGTCAAATAAGCAACAGGGGCCTGCAAGGAGCACTCTTTGCAGGCTTTTTTGCGGCAAGTCAACAGAGCCTTCTGGACAAAACAGGCTAAAGTGTCGGCATCCTGGCGTCTTGTGGAGAATCCTCAATGTTGCCCACCCAACTTGTCGCTGCAATGGCAGCCCTGCTCAGCTTCGGGTTTGCTCCAGCCGCCCTAGCCCAGATCCCCCACCTTGAGCAGACGGCACTCCCAAACGACAGCGCCACCCCTCTACAAAGCAATGTCCTACAAAACATCGTCTTCGTCGTGCCCAACGCCCCAATGCAGCACTACGCTGGCAGGTGGGGTTGGCGCAGCAGCCCCTCACCGCCCCCTGCCCCCATCACAATCCTTATCCTCAACTCCCAAGCCAACCTGTCCGCCGAGGCAGCCGAGCCGCAGACCTGTGGCCAGCGCTGCCAGGGATCCCTGCGCCTGCCGTAAAGAAGAGGCGGCTGCTTGCACTTCAGACTGCCCAAGCCCGCAATCCGGCTCGCGGCAATGCTCGGATCCGCAGGGATGGGGGTTGATATAATTCAGGGCAATTGTCCACCGCTGGGCGGCAGAGGGTTTTAGTGCAATCTTGGCCCAGCTTTCCAATCTTTGTGGTGTGCGAGGGATCCCTATGAATTGTTCCAGGCAACTCTGCCCTTGGCTAGCTTCAGCCCTGACCTGTGGGATGGTGCTACACACCGCTGCAGCTTGGGCACAGCCCCAACCCGGCACCCTGGATCTGCGCACCGGTGGCGATGCCCCCGCCCAACCCACCCCCACACCTACCCCCGCCGCCGGCGAGCCAGAAGTTGAAGTTTTGGTGGCAGAAGTGGTGGTCGAGGGTACCGACGACCCAGAGCTGATCGAGCAGGTTTACAAAGTTATCCGTACCCGCGCCGGCGAGGTCTCCACTCGTTCCCAACTCCGGGAAGACATCAACGCCGTGTTTGCCACCGGTTTTTTTGCCGATGTGCGGGCGGTGCCTTCCGATACGCCTCTGGGGGTGCGAGTTACCTTTGAAGTCAAGCCCAACCCCACCCTCAAAGCCGTGCGCACGGAAGGGGCAAAAGTTTTGGATCCGGAGGTGCTCCAGAAGGCCTTTGCCGACCAAGAAGGGCGGGTGCTCAACTTTGGCAAGCTGCAGGCAGCAGTGGCCGAGATTGAGCAGTGGTATGCCGACAAGGGCTACGTGCTGGCCAAAGTGACAGATGTGCGCTCCTCCGAAGATGGCACTCTCACCCTGGAAATTGCCGAAGGGGAGATCGAGGATATTCGCGTGCAGGGCAACACCAAAACCCGCGACTTCATCATCACCCGCGAGCTGAAGTCCAAGCCAGGGGATGTGTTCAACCGCAACCAAATCCAGGAAGACCTGCAGGCGGTTTTCAACCTCAACCTCTTTCAGGATGTAAATGTGGGGCTCAACCCCGGCCAGGATCCCGACAAGGTGGTGGTGGTGGTGAACGTGGAAGAGCGCCGCACGGGCACCTTGAGCGGCACCATCGGCGTCAGCTCGGCCACAGGGGTCTTTGCCGGCCTCAGCGTCTCCGAGGAAAACCTGGGCGGCAACAACCAGAGCGCCAGCTTCAATGTGCAGTTGGGCACCAACGAAACTCTGTTTGATTTGAACTTCACCGACCCGCGCATTGCCACGCTGGAGATCCCCACCTCCTACAACGTCAACATCTCCAACCAGCAGAGCTCCAGCTTTGTTTTCAACGAGGGATTGACCTTGCCCAACGGGGATCCCGTGCGCATCAACCGGCTGGGCGGCAGCGTCACCTTCTCGCGTCCCATTGGGGGCAATTGGCGGGCCAGCTTGGGCACCCGCATCCAATTTGTGGAAGCCCGCAACAGCAACGGCGAGCAGGAGCGCTTTGATGTGCTGGGCAACCCGATTACCTTCAGCGCCAGCGGCCAAGACAGCTACACCACCCTGCGGTTCGGCCTCGTCAACGACAGCCGCGACAACCCCAACAGCCCCAGCCAGGGATCCGTCTTTCGCATCTCCAGCGAACAGTCGGTACGTCTTTTCGAGAATGGCCTCAACGCCAACCGCCTCGAGACTAGCTACAGCCAGTTCATTCCCGTCAAACTGTTCGAGACCCGCAGCGAACGACCGCAGGTGCTGGCCTTTGACGTGCGGGCGGGCACCACAATTGGCGACTTGGCTCCCTACGACGCTTTCCCCATCGGCGGGGGCAGCTCGGTGCGGGGATTTTTTGAGGGTGGCGTCGGCTCCGGTCGCAGCTTTGCCACGGCGACGGCGGAGTTGCGCTTTCCCCTTTTCGACCCGGTGGGGGCGGTGGTCTTCGCCGACTACGGCACCGATCTGGGCAGCGGCGCGGCGGTCATCGGCAATCCTGCGGCGGTGCGCAACAAGCCGGGCAGCGGTTTGGGGCTGGGGGCCGGTATCCGCATCCAATCTCCCCTGGGGCCGCTGCGCATCGACTACGCAATCGGGCAAGGGGAGGCCGGCCAGGCCCAACTGCACTTTGGCATTGGCGAGAAGTTCTAGCTTGGCGGTGGATCTGCTGCCGGCTTGCTATGGTGGGAGCAAGTGCTCGTGAGGGAAGCAACCGATGAAACGGCAACTTGGCCAATCGTTCCGCGGCGGATCTTGGGTACTCTTGCTCTGCGTCAGCCTAGCCCTGGCAGGGTGTGGGCCGTTGGCGCGGCTGGGCATCGGCACAACCCCCATCGCCCAGATCGAACAAAATCCTTCCCGCTACACCAATGTGTACGTCCGCGGTCGTGTGGTCAATCAAATAGGCGTGTTTGGCCAGGGCGTGTACGAGATCCAAGACAACAGCGGCTCCCTCTGGGTCATCACCGACAGGGGCCTGCCGGCCATGAACAGCACCGTAACCGTGCGCGGCAAGGCCCAAGAGGGCATCGTGCTGGGGGGACGCAGCTTCGGGGTCTCGTTGGTGGAAGCAGAGCGCTTCTAGCTGGCCCCCAAAGCCAGCATGGAGACGCGGCCCGCCAAAGTTTTGGCAATTTGCCGCAGGGCTTGGGCCGAAGCCGATTCGGGCTGGCCGACCACAATCGGCTGACCCGCATCTCCCCCTTGGCGCAGGGCAATCTCCAACGGGATCCGCCCCAGCAGTGGGATCCCCAGCTCGCGGGCCGTAGTTTCTCCGCCGGCTGAGCCGAAGATATCGTACTGGCGATCCGGTAGGTCAGGTGGAATGAAGTAGCTCATGTTCTCTACAATGCCGAGAATGGGCACCCCTAACTGGCGAAACATGTTCAAGCCCTTGCGGCTATCCAGCAGGGCCACCGACTGCGGCGTAGTGACGATCACAGCTCCCGCCAGCGGCACCGCCTGCACCAGGGTCAGTTGCGCATCCCCGGTGCCGGGGGGCATGTCCACGATGAGATAGTCCAGCTCCCCCCACTGCACCTGGTAGAGGAATTGCCGGATGACGCCGTTGAGCATCGGCCCCCGCCAGATCACCGGCTGATCCCGCCCCACCAAGAGACCCATCGACACCATCTTGACGCCGTAGTTCTCCAGGGGGAAGATGTCCTCGCCGCCGTCTTCCCGCTTGCGCACCAACAGAGACTGATCCTGCAACCCCAGCATCAGCGGCACATTGGGGCCGTAGATATCGGCATCCAGCAGCCCCACCCGCGCTCCGCTCTGGGCCAGGGCAACCGCCACATTCACCGATACTGAGGTTTTGCCCACCCCCCCCTTGCCGCTGGAGATGGCGATGATGTTGCGCACGCCGGGGACAGACTGGCGATCCGGCAGGGAGGGCGAGCGGGGAGTTTCTGCTGTAACCGTGACCTCGATGGTTTCAACGGGAGCCAGGCGGCGGATGGCAGCCTTGCACTCCTCGACGATGAATTCCCGCAAGGGGCAGGCCGGTGTCGTCAGCACCAGGGTAAAGGCCACCCGCTCCGGCTCGACGCGAATGTCGCGGATCATGTTCAGTTCCACCAGGCTGCGGCGCAGCTCCGGATCTTGAACCGGGCGCAACGCCTCAAGGATGGCGGCAGCATCGAGGGTGGAGGTGGTCATGGCATCAAAAATGAAGTAACGGCTCTATTTTTCACTCTAATCGGTTTTTCTCCAGGGTCTTCGCCCGCTGGCAGGACAGTTGCGAAACTGTCTGCCAACGCTGGCCCTCTGTAGCCGACTGGCCTAGGCTGGCTCTGGCCGACGGAGGAGGGCAATGGTGCAAGCGCTGATTGCGGGAGTCGGTTTGTGGTTGGGACTGACGTTCTTGGCCCAGTTGATCCCTCTGCTGGAAAAGAGAGGCTCCTGCCGCCCCTCAAGCTGGGATGAGCCCACTCCCTCCCACGAGCTGCAGCCCACCTCGGCCTGGGATCCCTCCTGCCGCTACTTTTCTCGCTCACCCTATCTGCCCTGTGCTGTCAACCCCCTAGGATCCTGTCGCTGCCCTCATTACGTCGCGCCTCCAACCGCTGGGGAAAAAGAATAAGCTGGAGTCTGTGCCCGTGCCGATGTTCCAGGAAAAGGGTGGGTGGAGCCGGGCAAAAGTATGGAAATTCGTCCTGCCACGCCTGAGGATGTGCCTGTTCTGTTTGATCTCATCTGCGCTTTGGCCGAGTACGAGCACCTGAGCCACCTGGTAACGGGATCCGCCGAGCTGCTGCAACAGCATCTGTTTGGCCCCGAAGCCTTTGCCTCGGCCTTGTTGGCAGAAGTGGGGGGGCAAGCGGTGGGGTTTGCCCTCTACTTTCGCAACTTTTCCACCTTCCTCACCCGACCGGGGATCTACCTGGAAGACTTGTTTGTGCTGCCGGAGTTTCGCGGCAGGGGCATTGGCAAGGCGCTCTTGGCGCGGGTGGCCCAGGAGGCAGTGGCCAAAGGATATGGGCGGCTGGAGTGGATGGTTTTGGACTGGAACCAGCCAGCAATTGAGTTCTACCGGCGCCTGGGTGCCAAGCCACATCCGGAGTGGATCCTGCACCGCGTGGTGGGTGCTGAGCTGGAAGCTTTGGCTCGGCTGGCCGAGGATCCCTACCCCTCTTGAGCAAGAGATCCCAGGGATCCCTGCGCGAAAGGGGGATCCAGACCTCTATACTTAGCGGCTGAGCCGAGGTTGAGCCGAGCATGAGCCCAACGCAAACCGTCACTCCCCAGGGGGCTGAGATCCTCTGCATTGGCACAGAGCTACTCTTGGGGGAGATTACCAACACCAACGCCCAATACCTAGCAGCCGAGCTGGCCAAGCTGGGGATCCCGCACTACTACCAAACGGTGGTGGGGGACAACGAAGCCCGCATCCACCATGCTTTGGAGGTGGCCTGCAACCGCTCCAGCCTGCTTTTAATTACAGGAGGGCTGGGACCGACCCCGGATGATCTGACCCACGCGGCACTGGCCTCTTTTTTCGGCGTGGAGATGGTGGAGCACCCGCAGGTTTGGGAGGAGATTCTGCGAAAGTACGGCCAGCGAGGTATGGAGCCCTCGCCCAGTAACCGCAAGCAGGCCTTTTTGCCTCAGGGGGCAACCGTCCTGCCCAACCCCCTGGGCAGCGCCTGTGGCCTCATCTGGCAGCCCCGGCCCGACCTGCACATTCTCACCTTCCCCGGCGTGCCGCGGGAGATGCAGCAGATGTGGCAGGAGACGGCTGTGCCCTATTTGCGCTCCCTGGGCTGGGGCAAGGAAGTGTTTTACAGCCGCGTGTTGCGCTACTGGGGCATTCCTGAATCGACCTTGGCCGAACGGGTGGGATCCCTGCTGGCGGGGGAAAATCCCACCGTGGCTCCCTACGCCAGCCAGGGGGAGGTGCGCCTGCGGGTTACCGGACGCGCCCCCACGCGCGAGGCGGCGGAAGCATTGATTGCCCCGGTGGTGGAGCAGATTTTACAGATTTCCGGGGAAGACTACTTCGGCAGCGACGAGGCCACCTTGGCCAGCGTGGTGGGGGAGTTGCTGCTGCAGCGGCGGCAAACCCTGGCGGTGGCGGAATCCTGCACCGGTGGCCTGCTGGGGCAGTTGGTAACCGGGATCCCGGGCAGCTCCCGCTATTTTGTTGGGGGGATCGTTGCCTACGACAACCGCATCAAGGAGCAGCTCTTGCGGGTGGATCCCGCGGCGCTGCAGCAGCAGGGGGCCGTGAGCGAGCCGGTGGCGGCCCAGATGGCGCTGGGGGCCAAGCAAGTCCTCGGCTCCGACTGGGCCTTGAGCATCACCGGCATTGCCGGGCCAGACGGGGGTACCCCCACCAAGCCGGTCGGCCTTGTGTATCTGGGCTTGGCCGACCCGGAGGGGAACGTGGAAGTCCACGAGTACCGCTTCGGCAGCTTGCGGGGCCGCGAGGGGGTGCGCTGGTGGAGCGCCCAGACGGCGCTGGATTGCCTGCGGCGGTGCTTGCTCCGCTACCCCCTTTCGGGGGATCCACCTCAGCAAGGCCAGATCCTTGAGTAAGCTGGGGGAGCAGGCAGATCTCAGAGCAGGCTGATGATCCCCGATGCCCTTCAGGCCGGCAGGGAGGCGCTGCAGCAGGGCCGTTTCCAAGAAGCCGTCCAACTGCTAGAAGCCTACTTGGCGCAGTCCCGCCAGCAGGGCGGAGCAGCAGCGATCCCGGCAGACGCATCCGACAGCCAGGCCCTGGAGGCCCAGATGAACCTGGTGCGGGCCTACCATCTGGCGGGCGAGGCGGAGAAGGCGCGGGCGCTTTGTCTGGAACTGCTGCAGCACCCGGATCCCCAGGCGCGAGGCTGGGCCCAAAAAATCCTGCCCCGCCTGCCCCAAACGGTGGAAAAACCCGCTGCTTCCCCGCCCTCCCCAGAACCGGCTCCTGAAGCTCAGCCGCTCTCCAGCCGCCAACGGGCCGGTCAACTGGGCCTGAAGATCCCCCTGCCGGAGCGGGCCGGTTCTCTACGCTGGGCCAAGTGGGGATCCCTGGGGGTGGGCATCCTCTTCCTCTGGTGGCTGAGTTTTGTGCTGGTGGGCGCTCACCTAGATTTCGGACGGCTGAGTTTTCCGCGGCAACTTTGGTTTTTGCAAGGGTTGCTGCCCTGGCTGCGCAATGGCCTGCGCTGGTTGGTAGCCGGCAGCCTGGCGGTCAACTTTGGCGTCGGCCTTTTGTTTTTTGCCCCCTGGCTGATGGATCACCTGCACCGGCGGCTGCACAAGCTGCGCTGGACCACCTTGGGGGAAATTGAGCGCCACAGTCCCGAGGCGGCCCGCCTGCTGCAGCGCCTCTGCGCCCAAAAACAACTGAAACAACCCCGCCTAGGGGTGATCCCGGAAGGGGGGCCGCTGGCTTTTGTTTACGGCACTCTTCCCGACGGCGGCCGCATCGTGGTCACCCAGGCCCTGTTGCAGCAGCTTGCCCCGGATGAGATTGCCGCCGTCTATGCCCAAGCCCTGGGGCGCATCGTCAACGGCGACATCCTGGTTATGACCCTGCTGGGATCCCCCCTTCAACTGGTTTACTTGGCTCTGGAGCAGGTGAGCCAACTGGGGAACAAACGGCGGGATCTCATCGGCCATGTGGCCCCCCTGCTCTACCTGATCTACACAGTGCTTTCCTACCCGCTGTTTTTCCTCTCTCGCCTGGGCACCTACCACGCCGATCACTTTGCGGTGGAGGTCACGGGCAACCCCAACGGGCTGGTGGCCGCTCTGCTCAAGTCGGCTGCCGGCCTGCAGGAGGCCCACAAAAACGACCGCCGCCCATCTTCGCTGCTGCACTGCACCCGACTGTTCAGCCTCCTGGACTTCAAAACCACCGCCGCTGCCAGTGCAGCCAGCCGTCTCCGGGATCCCGCCCAGGCCGGCCAAGTCTTTCTCTGGGATCAGCTCAACCCCTGGGCCCGCTGGATGCAGGTCAACTCCAGTCATCCGTTGCCGGGGCACCGCTTCCAGGTTTTGGCGGAATATGCGCAACGGCTGCGCCTGGCGCCGGAGCTGGGCTTGGGCAGGCCAAAGGGGGGAGCAGCTCCTCTGCCAGCTCGCTTCTGGCTGGATCTGGCCATTTACGCTGCCGAAGTGGTCGGGATCCCCGTCGGTTGGCTGGTGGGGCTGATCCTCTACCTGCTGCTGCAAGATCGCCTCGATCCCAAAGTCATTGCTGCGGCAGCGGTAGTGGGCTATGGGGCGGGACTGTGGGCCAAAGCAGGACTGATGTACCGCGGAGCCTTTTTGCCCCAGCCGACCGATGTGCTCCAGTTGCTGGCTGACCCTGAGGCGGATCCCTGCCGTGGCCAGCCGGTGGAGCTGGAAGGAGAGCTGCTGGGCTTGGGACAAGCCGGCTATCAACTGGGGGCGGAGCCGAAGCTGCAAGATGCCACCGGGCTGATCCCGCTGCACTTTACCTCTCCCCTGGGACCGGTGGGCAATGTCTTTTCCGGCCTAAAGCGGCTCCGCGGCCTCATGGGCCGGCGGGTCAAGGTGGTGGGCTGGTTCCGCCGCGGCAACACCGCCTGGGTGGATCTGGCCTATGTGCAAGTGGGATCCGACCGGCTCCACAGCCGTCCCCGCCTGTGGCTGGCTTTGTTGGGTTTGGGAGTTGTCTTGCTGGGGATTTGGGGGGCCTTCTATTTCCCCAACCTGCGCTTCTACCTGCGACGGTGGTAGCCGACCACTAGCGACGAGAGGCCGTCAACTGCGCCTTGCGCAGCCGCACCGACTGGGGCGTGATCTCCACCAGCTCGTCCTCGCCGATGTACTCCAGCGCCCGCTCCAGGTTCATCTCCACCGGCGCCTGCAAATGCACCAGCTCTTCCCCGCTGGCAGCCCGGTGGTTGGTCAGTTGCTTGGTTTTGCAGACGTTCAACTCCAAGTCCTGTGGACGGTTGTGCTCGCCCACGATCATACCCTTGTAGACGCGGGTACCTGGCGTAATGAAGAACACCCCGCGGTCTTCCGCATTTTTCAGGGCGTAGCTGGTGGCCACCCCTTCTTCAAAGGCGATCAGCACCCCGTTGCGGCGCATTTCCATTTCAGAGGTCAGGGGGCGATACTCCAAAAAGCTGTGGCTCATGATCCCCTCGCCGCGGGTGATGCGGACGAACTCGCTGCGGAAGCCGATCAGCCCTCGGGCCGGGATGACAAACTCCAACTGGGCCCGCCCGTCCGCGCCCACCATCAGGTTCTGCATCTCCCCCCGCCGCTGCCCCAGCCGTTCAATGCAGGCGCCCACCGTCGATTCCGGCACATCCAGCACCAAACACTCATAGGGCTCGTAGGGTTGGCCGTTAACCTCGCGGAAGATCACCTTCGGCTGCCCCACCTGAAACTCGTAGCCCTCCCGCCGCATGGTCTCCAGCAAAATGCCCAGGTGCAGCTCGCCCCGCCCCGACACCAAAAAGCGATCCGGGGAATCTGTCTCTTCCACCCGCAGCGCCACGTTGGTTTCCAGCTCCCGCAGCAGGCGCTCCCGCAATTGCCGCGAAGTAACAAAGGTGCCCTCTTGGCCGGCAAAGGGAGAGTCGTTGACGCAGATCATCACCTGCAGCGTCGGCTCATCCACCTTGATCAGCGGCAAAGCCTGCGGGTTCTCGGGAGAGGTGAGGGTGTGGCCGATGTTGGCCTCGGCAAACCCCGCCACGGCGACGATGTGGCCGGCAGTAGCCTCGGTGAGCTCGACGCGCTGCAGGCCCTGGAAGCCAAAGAGCTTGGTTACCTTGCCCTTGACGATCGACCCATCTTCTTTGACCACCGCCAACTGATCCCCAAGGCGGATGGTGCCGTTGTGGATCTTGCCGATCACGATCCGACCCAGGTATTCCGAGTACTCCAGCGTGGTAACCTGCAGTTGTAACGGCTTGGCCGGATCCCCAATCGGCGGCGGGACATGCTTGAGGATGGCTTCAAAGAGGGGCTTCATGTCCAGCGGGCCGCTGTACCTTCCTTCCAGAAAAGCTTTCAGGTCAGCTTCTTCCAAGGCAAAGCCCCGCAGCCCCGAAGCAAAGAGGTAGGGAAAGTCGCACTGGTCTTCGTCGGCCCCCAGCTCCAAAAACAGATCCAGCACCTTGTCGATGGCTTTGTAGGGCTCGGCACGAGGCCGATCGATTTTGTTGACCACCACGATCGGGCGCAGGCCCTTTTCCAACGCCTTGCGCAGCACAAAGCGGGTTTGCGGCATCGGGCCTTCGTTGGCGTCCACGATCAACAAGCAGCCCTCCACCATGCCCAGCACCCGCTCCACCTCTCCGCCGAAGTCGGCGTGGCCGGGGGTATCGACAATATTGATCAGGGTTTCGCCGTAGCGGACGGCTGTGTTCTTGGCCAGGATGGTGATGCCCCGCTCTCGCTCCAGGGCATTGAAGTCCAGCACGCAGGTGGGAATGTCCTCTCCCTCCCGAAAGGTGCCTGCCTGGCGCAACAGGGCGTCCACAAGGGTGGTTTTGCCGTGGTCAACGTGGGCGATGATGGCGACGTTGCGGATGGGGAGTGACATAAGAAATAATCAACTCATAAAGTAGCGCCCTACAGGCGAGCTTGCCCTAGGGCTGCTTCTATAACTGTAGCGCAAAGAAGCGTTACATTAAGAAATAGGGGAGCAACAGAGCGAACTCCCCCACCGACGCCGACAGGCCCTCCTCAGGGGATCCTGTCAACTGCGCCGGCAACCGGCCTAGGTTGCCTACATATCCGCGCCGCGTAGGTAGAGCAGCAGGATAACCGCCGGCCCTGCCAGAACGATCAAGGCCAGCAGCGCCAGCTGCACGAACACTTCGTACTGTCCGAACATACCCCCAACTCCCAGAGCTTACGTTTTGTATCCTAAGGGCAGCCCTTCCCCTGAGATGAGAGAGCTGTTACAATTCTTTAATATTTGACACTGCCCAGGGATCCCTAGCGTTCCTGCTGCGCCTGAAACGGCATGGGATCGAGGTTAAACAGCTCCTGCAGGATTTGCATAGCCCTGCGCCGCGCCTCGATGTCCCGCTTGGCCCGCAGCTGCACCATGGGATCGTGCAGGATCTTGTTGACGATGCCGCGGGTGAGGGCGTCGATCACCTCCAGGTGCTTTTCGGCAAAGTCTTTGCCTAGGCGGGAGAGGGCTTTTTCCATCTCCTGCTCGCGGATAGACTCCACCTTGTGGCGCAGGCTGGAAATGGTGGGCACCGTCTCCAGAGAGCGCCACCACTCCATAAACTGCTCCACCTCTTCTTCCACCAAGTCTTCGGCATCCCGGGCCAGCTTTTGCCGCTGGGCGCGGTTTTCTTCCACAATGCGGGAGAGGTGATCCACGTTGAACACCTGTACCCCTCTTAGCTTTTCCACGTCGGGATCAATGTTGCGGGGCACCGAGATATCCACCAACAGCAGCGGCTGATTCGTCTGCAGCACCCCCGCCAGTTGCTCGTAGGTGAGGATCGGCTGGGTGGCGCCAGTGCTGGTGAAGACCAGGTTGGACTCGGCCACACTGCTCAACAGCGCCTCCCAGGGCAACACCTGGATCGGCTGCTCAAATTGTTTGGCCAGGGCCTCGGCTCGCTCCAAGGAGCGGTTGATCACGGTAATATCCACCGCCCCTTTGGCCAGGAGGTGCTGCACCAACAGGCGGGCCATCCTCCCTGCTCCCACCACGGTCACCTTGCCCTGGGAAAGGGATCCCTGCTCCTGCAAGGCCAACTCCACCGCTGCCGAGCTGATGGACATGGCGCCGGTGCCGATCCCCGTCTCGGTGCGGATGCGCTTGCCGGCGGTGATGGCCGCCTTGAAGAGGCGGTTGAGGATGCGATCCATGCCGTTGCAGGCTTGCCCCAGTTGCTGCGCTTTTTTCACTTGCGACAGGATCTGCCCCTCTCCCAACACCAAGCTGTCCAGCCCGGCGGCCACCCGCACCAGGTGCGTCACCGCATCTTGGTAGAGCAGCGTAAACAGGTGCGGGCGCAGTTGGGGCAGCGGGATCCCTTTTGCCTCCGCCAAAAACTGCATCGTCTGCTGGACACCGCTTTCCATTTCTGGGGTGACAATGTAGACTTCCAGCCGGTTACAGGTGCTGAGGATCGCCGCTTCCTCAATGTGGGGGTGGGCACGGAGCTGCTGGATCCTCTCTCCCACCTCGGCCTCGGAAATGCTGAGGCGCTCCCGGATCTCCACAGGAGCTGTGCGATGGCTAAGACCGACAACCGCGATAAACATGCCTCTCCGTCGTCTGTACAGCAACAGTTATTAAAAGCAAAATCTCTGAACAAAAGCAAATCATCCCTTTTCGGGAAGGTTGAGCTGAGACCGGTGTCAAGGCAGTTCCTTGTCTCGGTTCCAGCAAGCTTAGGTAACTTTTCTCAGCCTACCTAAACCCTAAGACCAGTATCGAACCGGTTTCGCAGGATTTTGCTGAAGAGTTATTACGTTTTTTCGGGTTGCAACTTGATAGATTTTTTAACGTTCGACCAACGAGAAGAGCGACCTTCGCCAAGGGAAAGTCGCCCTCATCTTTTCGGCAGGGGATCTGTTTAGCGCAGTTGCAGGCTGCGGGGCTGTTGGCCGTCTTTCATGTGGATGGTATCCACGAAGCGCACCGTGCGCGACTGGCTGGAGATCACCAAGGTCTCGGTACGGGCCCCGCCGCCGAAGAAACGCACCCCCCGCATCAGGTCGCCATCGGTAATGCCGGTGGCGGCAAAGAGCACTTCCTTGCCGCTGGCCAGCTCTTCGCATTCCCACACTTTGTCGGGATCCTCGATGCCCTTTTCTTTCAGTTCCCGCCGCGTTTCCTCCACCGGCGGCAGGTAGGTGCCCGCCTGCACCACTTCGGGATCGTAGATCAGCCGCCCCTGGAAGTGGGCGCCCAGGCAACGCAGCGCCGCTGCCGAGATCACTCCTTCGGGAGCCGCCCCGATCCCCATCAGGGCGTGGATGCCGGTGCCGTTGAAGCCTGCCGAGAGGGCCGCCGAGATGTCGCCATCGGTAATCAGCTTCACCCGCGCCCCCGCCTCGCGGATTTGGCGGATGAGATCGACGTGGCGCTTGCGATCCATGACCACCACCGTCAGGTCTGAGATCTCCCGATCCAGGCTTTCGGCGATGATCTGCAGGTTTTTCTCAGGGGGATAGTCGAGGTGCACCTTGCCCTTAGCCTGGGGCGGAGCCGCCAGCTTTTGCATGTAGATGTCCGGCGCGTGCAGCAGGCCGCCTTTTTCGGAGATGGCCAGCACTGCCATAGAGCCGTTTTGGCCTTTGGCCACCAGGTTGGTACCCTCGCAGGGATCCACGGCAATATCGATTTCCACCAGCTCTTCCACACGGCAGAATTGCTCCGCATCCGGGCGGGTACAGATGCCCACCTCTTCCCCGATGTAGAGCATGGGGGCCTCATCACGGGTTCCCTCCCCGATGACGATGCGACCGCGCATGAGGATCTGGTTCAGTTTCTCCCGCATGGCCTCAACGGCCACTTGATCGGCAGTCTTGTTGTCGCCTTTGCCCATCCAGCGGGCGGCAGCAATGGCAGCCTGCTCCACCACTTCAATGATCTCTAGCCCCAACTTGTTGTCCACGGTGTGCCCCCTTTGTGATGTCGGAACGGTGAAGGCCAACTTAAGGATATCTTCAGACTCTGCTCCTCAGTTTACCAGGGTAGGCTTCTTCTCAGGATCCCGTTCTCTCAACCCCAATAATCTGAGAGAACAAATCCCCCAAAGTCAAGCAGAAAGAGCGATCCCCGTCTTAGCCGTTGGCTATTGTCGGCTGGGGATCAAGGGTGATAGCCTGGCTTAAAGCCAATAAGTTTTTCTTAAGGACATTAAAAAAACGCGATGAGAAGATACGTTTTCGTCAACCGTTCCCGGCAGGTTCAGGTGATACGAACGATCCCCGGCCACTGGGAGCGTACCCTCTTCCCCGGCCAGTATGCCATTTTCGAGGCGGAGCCCGACGACTACCTAGAAGTGTATAGCTGCTGCTGCTCCACCACCCTTTTGGAAGAGCGCCGCCCCTGCCACTCGCTCTTGGATTCTTCGCTGCCTGAGGCCGATCCCCACTCCTGGCTGCCCCCCCACCTGGGCAGCTTGGCAGATGCAGTGAACGGATAAAGTGAATCAGCTTGGGGATCCCAGATCCTGAGGCCGATTCCCGATTTTGGGCAGCTCGGCAGAAGGAGCATCGGGGGGACGGTTGAGGCAACTGCCCCGTGCGGCGTCGCGAAAGGTATCGATGCGCTCTACGCAATTGTGATAGCCGCAATAGGGGCAATAGAGGCGATCCCCCGGCTGGGGCTCCACGTCAGCCTGGCTCCACCACCGCCGGCAGCGGTCACAGCAAAAGTGGTAGAGAAACTCCAGCGCCACCCTCATGGCAAGCGACTCCCTGCCCTGGTAGAGTCCAGCGACGAGAAAGAAGGGGGATACCCTAGATCGCGGCGCTCCAGCTTAGCCGACCAGTAAGACAAAGTCATTATGAGTATGGTATGTTAGGTTTGGTTTGCATTTGTACTTTACCGTAAGGAGCATCGACTGATGTCTCAGGAAGGATGTCTGCGGGTGGGGCAGCCCGCTCCCGATTTTTCGGCCACTGCCGTCTACGACATGGAGTTTAAGACGGTGAGGCTTTCCGACTACCGGGGTAAGAAGTACGTGGTGCTGTTCTTCTACCCCCTGGACTTCACCTTCGTCTGCCCAACGGAGATCACGGCTTTTAGCGATCGCTACGACGAGTTTGCCAAGCTGGACACGGAGATCCTCGGCGTCTCGGTGGATAGCGAGTACTCTCACCTGGCCTGGATTCAGACCGACCGCAAAGCCGGCGGGGTGGGCGAGCTGAGGTATCCGCTGGTCTCCGACCTCAAGAAAGAGATCAGCGCCGCCTACAATGTCCTAGATCCGGCGGCAGGGGTGGCTTTGCGCGGCCTGTTCATTATCGACAAGGAAGGGATCATCCAGCATGCCACCATCAACAACCTGGCCTTTGGCCGCAGCGTGGATGAAACCCTGCGCACCCTGCAGGCCATCCAGTACGTGCAAGCTCACCCCGATGAAGTTTGCCCGGCCAACTGGCAGCCCGGCCAGAGAACGATGAACCCCGACCCGGTGAAATCCAAGGAGTTCTTCGCGGCGGTTGCCAAGTAGGCTTGCCCAGGCCCTGTCAGGGTGCAGGTACAGCTCCAGCTTTGCTGGAGCTTTTTTGGCCAAAGGCAGCCCGACAAAAGATCCGACTCTTCCCAACATGACCTTCCGCCTCCTCTCTCCCTCGGGGAGAGGGGCCGGGGGTGAGGGCTAACAGCGCCGAACCCTTTCAAACCGGTTGCCAGCGGAGACGAATAAATTAAAGATCCCCTGAGCTGGCCAGGGGATCCGACAAGACAGAAAGACAAAGGCCGCCGGAATTAGTCCCAGGGCTTCCCGTCGGTGAATTTGTAGGTAACCGGCTCTTTGTTCTTGCCGATGTTGTGATCCACCTTGCCGACGGGCTGGCGCCCCTCGTTGACCTTCTCGGGAAAGACGCCATCTTTGGGATGCACCAGCTCCGGCTGTCCACCCGCCGGGATGCGGAAGATCTGGTAGTCCTTGATCTTGAACTCCGAGATCAACTGGGCGCCGAGAGCCAAGCACTGCTCCTTGCGGGCGAAGGTGAGATAGTTTTTGCCCTCCACCATCTCGGCAGCGCCGCCGGTGGGCATTTCAAACACCTGCCCCGGCTTGCCCGTCCAGGTGATCACGTATTTTTCTTCGGTTTCGGCTGCGCTCAACAGCCCTCCGGTGGATCCGCCAAACAGAGGCAGCTTCGCCCCCTGACGGGGATCGCCTTCCATCACAGCCATAGCCTACCTTCTCGTTGTTGTTTGCGTTGTCGGGCCGCGCTTGGAGTTGCGGCGCGGAGCACTTTGAATCTACCATCGGCCCAATTTTTGACCCCAGATCTGCCGGCGAACTGTAATTTTTCGTAGCAGATCCAGATCCGGCGCCGGCGGATCCCGGCTTACCCTGTGAGCCACTATAGAAGCAGGCCGCAGAGCTCCACCTTTGCAACAGGAACGACGTCCATGGCCCAGTGGTCCCTCCATCCCAGTTCGCAATCCAACGCCAGGGTCATTCTCATCCCCACTGCTTTTGGCCACGATACGCAGGCGCCGCTGGCCATTCTCAACGCTGGCGCCGAACTGTGTGCCTTCGAGCCTAGGTTGGGGATCGATGTGGATAAGCTGGCGGTGGCGCAGTTGCCGGGGCTGGTGGATGAGCCGCCCTACGGCATGTGTGAGGCGGCAGTGACGCAGGCTTGGCGACGACAACAGTGGCCGGTGTTGTTGCCTTCGGTCTTGGCGGCCAGTTGGGGGGCCATTCGTGCCCTTTGGAAGCACCACCCGGCCCTGAGTGTGGTGCATTGCAGTGCCCATGCCAACCTGATGCCTCCCGCAGAGATGACCCAGCCGGAGCAAGATATGGGCTATGGCAACGCCGCTTGGGTGGAGCGGCTCTACCAGCACAAGCTGCCGGTGGTGCATGTAGGGCTGCGCAGCGGCAGTGCCCGCGCCTACGCCTGGCTCAAAAAACACTCCAGCCCGATCTTCTGGGCCCAGGATGGCTGGGATCCGCAGCAGGTGGTGGAGGCTTTGCCGGAGCAGCCGGTGTTTTTGGTGGTGGACTGCAGTGTGCTGGATCCCTCTCTGGCGCCGGCGGTGCATTACCCAGAGCCGGGGGGGCTGGGCTGGTTGCGACTGTTACAAACCTGTGAGGGCATCTTCGCCGCTCGCCCGGTGGTCGGCCTTTCCCTGGGAGGGGTGGCGGTGGGATCGGCGACGCGGCCAACCGCCCGCGTGGTGGCCCGTCTGCTCAATTGGCTGCTGGCCTGCTACGGCCTCTACTCCCTGAAGCTGGATCCCGACCCCGCTATGCTCGAACGGCTGGAAAATAGATCGCGAACCTTTTGAGCCCAGCTTATGAAGTCTTTATCCGCATTCCTCTCGACCCTGACACTACGGGTACAAGGCGGGGTTCCTGCGGTTTCTAGCTGACCTTGGGGTTAGGCTGAGGCACCAGCTTCGGCCCAGAAGCTTGGGGCTGTGCGTCCTCGGCTCTGTCCGGCACCGGGCGCAGGGGTGGGCCGAAGCGGCCAACGACTATGGTGTTGTGCAAGGCCGGGATCTGGCGGATGGATCCCTGGCGTAGGCAGCGGTGCAGGCGGCGCAGCAGGAAGAGGTCGGCCTCGGAGCACTCCTCTCGGAACAGCCTCACGTTGAGCTCGTGTTCCTGAGCAGCGGTGAGCAGACCGGTGATCATAGCGGTTTGAATGATCTGCTGCACGGTCATGGTTGTCGCTTCATTCATAGATTCATGCTGCTAAATCGAGATTTTTTGCTGCTCTTATTCTCGACAAATCCCTCTGATATTGACTCCGCCAAATAGCGGATTCGAGAATGGGGGCTTTCGAGGTGTTCATTGACTGCTGATTCATAAGGGCTCCGTCCCGCTGATGCGACCAGATCCCATCCGAGGAAAAAGCCTAGAATCTTTGTGGTGCAAGCTTTTCTCGGCTAATCGGGAGCAAAGCCAGCAACTTGATACGTAGGGATCCAACCTTCGCTGCAGTGCGGAATTAGACTCAACAATGGGTTGCTTGAACTTGCCAAAGAGTGGCCGATTCCATGATTTTCCGAGCTGTTGTTTGAAGCTACAAACAGATGTCTGTAGCAATACGGAACTGGGAAGCGTCGCTCGTTACCGACAAATGGCGTAGGCTTGATTGGCCTTTTATCTGGGCTTTGTGGGACAGGAAGGCAACCAGGATGAGCGGCAACTTTGTGTTAGTGTAGGGGCACTCTGCGGTGGCGGTTGGCCATGTCGGAAAGTCCCCAACAAGTTGGCTGTGCTGTCCCGCTGGGCTGCTGCGGCTGTGGTTGTCTGGGTCTGCTGGCGGTGCTGGGCTTGGGGCTGGTGGGGGCAGGGATCCTGGTCTGGAATGGGATCCGCGCTTCGGGAGCCTATCGCACCTACCAGTTGGCGGTGGAGCAGCTCGAACAGAATGCGGTGGTGGTGGAGCGGCTAGGGGATCCCCTGCGTCCGGGCTGGCCCTCGCGGCTGCGCTTTCAGAAGGATGAGCAAGCCGGCTGGGCCTGTCTGTCCTTTTTGATCACAGGCTCCCGGCGCACCGGCGAGGTGGCTGTGGAGTCGGAGCGGGGGGTGGCCGGTAAGGACTCCGTCCCGCTGACGCGAACAGCCTGGCAGTTGCGCCATCTGCAGGTGAAGGTGGATGGGGATCCGCAGGCCATTCGGGTCATCGAGGGGGGATCCCGGTGTGAAGGGGAAGAGCCGCCCCTACAGCCTGAGGGCGAGATCTGAGTAGTCGGACAAGGGCAGCCACGGCTAGAGTCAAAAGGACTCCGTTCCGCTGACGCGAATGGTTGTGGCCCTGGATCCCTATGCGATCGGTTCCCTATCTGCGCTTGCTGCTGCTGTTGGCGCTGCTGGCCTCGTTCACGGGCTTGATTGTCTGGCTGATCCAATCGTTTTTGGATCTGTACTACGCCACCCGCTACCACCCGATTTTGGGGGGGCTGTTGATCGGGGTGCTGGTGTTGCTGCTGCTGGTGTTTTTGGCCGCTTCCATCTACTACTTGTTTCTGTTCCGCCCCGCCCCTAAAACCGAGAGGCTTCCCAGGCCGGCCCCCCCGGAGACCCCTGCCGAGAAGTGGGAGGCAGCCCGGCGCAACCTGGCGCAACTAGAAGCTCAGATGGCGCAGATCCAGGATCAGGTGGCGCGGGCGGCGCTGGCGGAGCGGTCGGCTCGGCTGGCCCAACAGTTGGCCCAGCCCCAACTGCAGGTGGTGGTCTTCGGCACCGGATCGGCGGGCAAAACCTCGCTGGTGAACGCGCTGCTGGGGCGGCGGGTGGGGGCGGTGGGGGCAACGCTGGGCACCACGCAGGCGGTGGCGGTTTACGATTGGGACTTGCCCGGGATCCCCCACCCGGTGCAGATCGTGGACTGCCCGGGCATTTTGGAGATCGGGCCGGCAGGGGCGATGCGGGAAGAGGAGGTGCAGGCGCAGGCCCAGGCCGCCGAGCTGCTGTTGGTGGTGGTGGATGGGGATCTGCGCCAGTCGGAGGTGGATCCCTTGCGCCGGTTGATCGCCCTGGGCAAGCGGGCTCTGCTGGTGCTCAACAAAATCGACCGTTACACCTCGGAAGAACGGCAGCTCCTCTTGCAGCGCCTGCGGGAACGGGTTTACCCCCTGATCCAACCGGAAGATGTGCTGCTGGCTGCTGCTGACCCGGCCCCCGTGCGGCTGGGATCCCAAACCTGGCAACCGGAGCCCGAGGTGGCGGCGGTGCGGGATCGCGTCCAGGCGGTGCTCTACGCCGAAGGGGGATCCCTGGCCTTGGACAATGCCCTGCTGCAATCGCAGCAGTTGGGGGAAGAGGCCAAGCGGATCATCCAGGCGCAGTTGCGCCGCCAGGCGGAGGAGGTGATCGATCGCTTTCAGTGGATCGTGACCGGCGTCGTGTTTGCCAACCCCATCCCGGCGCTGGATCTGCTGGCCATTGCCGCCATCAACGCCCAGATGGTGGTGGAGCTGGGATCCCTCTACGGCTGCCAGATGAACCTGCAGCAGGGGCGGGAACTGGCCCTGTCCCTGGCCAAGACCCTGGCCGGCCTGGGGCTGGTGGAAGGGGCGATCCAACTGACCACCGGGCTCCTGGCTACGGTGGCTGAGGTGAGCGTGGTCGGTTTTTTGGCGACAGCCCCCATCCAGGCGGCCAGCGCCGGCTATCTCACCCGCATTGCCGGCAAAAGCTTCATCGAGTATTTCCAGCGCAACCAAAGCTGGGGGGAAGGGGGGATGCAGGCGGTGGTCAGGGCCCAGGTGGAGAGCACCCAAAAAGCGGGCTGGCTCAAGGAGTTTGTCCGCCAGGCCTCAGAACGGGTTTTTCGCCTGCGCTAGTCCCTGTTGGCGGCCTCGACAGCAATATCCGTCGGCAGGAAGGTCAGCTCCATCTGCGCCACATAGTCGGCGTAGCTCAGGGCGGGCACATCATCCCATTCCGCCAGGCCATGCATGCACTTCGACCACTGAATAAAAGTGGCCGGATAGATATAGGCCAAGCTGGGATCCTGCAAAACCTCTTTGGGCAGCGGCGGAGCCGACTTGAGCACCGCCAACAAAGCCGGGGGCTTGTGGAGGATCACGCGGGTGGCCTCGATCTGCTCTGGGGAAACCTTGAACTTGGCGGCGACAAACGAGATCACTTTGGAAAGGGTCATCACCCACCACCAACCTTGCCTACAGAAAGAGATTGCCCCTAAGCCAAGAGGCTGGCCTCAGGGATCCTACGGAGCCCAAGCAAGGGGAGCGGCGAGGATGGCTGGCTCTGGGATCCCCTTGCCTGAGGGGAGGGCTTCTCGCTATTCTAGATGAGCTGAAAAATTGGGAGAAACAGGTGAGCCGTGGCTAAAAAGAGCATGATCGAGCGGGAGAAAAAGCGCCAGCGCTTGGTCGAAAAATATCGGGAGAAGCGCCAACAACTAAAGGCGGCCATGGCCGATCCCAACATCGACCAGGTCACCCGCATGGAGCTGCATGCTCAACTGCAAAAACTCCCTCGGGCCAGCTCGCCCACCCGCCTGCGCAACCGCTGCTGGAAAACCGGGCGTCCCCGCGGCTATTTCCGGGATTTTGGGCTCTGCCGCAACAGCTTGCGGGAAATGGCCCACCGCGGCCTGCTGCCGGGCGTGGTGAAAGCAAGCTGGTAGAGCCAAGCTTGCCAGCCGCTGATTACAACCCTGCCTTCAGGGGTGGCTTTGGGCTAAACTGAACGCGGAGCGTTGCGAGCGAAAACCGGCCTGCTGGCTGTCTCAGTCGAGGGGAGAGCACCTCCTGTCTCTGAGGGGGATGAGGCTTGCTCAGGGCTAGCTGGCCAGCAGCGCTTGTTGAGATGTCAACAACTCTTGTCTTCAGGTGAGGGAAGTATCTCAGCGGGGCGGCTGCTCCCGCTAAGTGAGGGATCCTTGTGGAGCCTTTCCAGATCTGCGACGAAGATCTCACCCCCGAAGTGGCAGAGGCGCTAGCCGGGGAAACCTTCCTGGCCGTGGATACCGAAACGATGGGCTTGATCCCGCAGCGGGACAGGCTCTGCGTCGTGCAAATAGCTAACGCTGCCGGCGAGGTGGTGGTGCTGCGGCTCAGCCGCGGCGTGAAGCAGGCCCCCCGTTTGGCGCGGCTGCTGACGGATCCCAACATCGAAAAGATCTTCCACTACGCCCGTTTTGACCTGGCCATGCTGCGCTACCACCTGGGGATCCAGGCCTGGCCGGTCTTTTGCACCAAGGTAGCCAGCAAGCTGGCCCGCACCTACACCAGTAAGCACAGCCTGAAGGACGTGGTGAGCGAGCTGTGCGGGGTGGAGCTAAACAAAGCCGCCCAAAGCTCCGACTGGGGAGCTGTCCAGTCCCTCTCGCCGGAGCAGTTGGACTATGCGGCCAACGATGTCCGCTATTTGATCCCGGTGCGCCACAAGTTGGCCCAGATGTTGCAGCGGGAGGAGCGCTGGGAGCTGGCGCAGCGCTGTTTTCAACACCTGCCCACCTTGGTGGAGCTGGATCTGCTGGGATATAGCAACGTCTTCGAGCACCAGTAGGCGACAGCCCCGAAGAACCGGCCTCGCCGCTGGCCGGCAGAGTATTGGGCAATACAGTTGGTTGCTCTCCTCTCTGGTGTAATGGGAAGGAGGCTGGCCGTGAAAACCACCGGAGTTGAGTCGATGTTGGAGTCGCAGCAGGTGGCCCAGAGCAGTGTCTCTCTTGGGCTCTTGGACAAGCCTATCCTGGAGCTGCGCCACGTCTCCCTGCAGTACCCCGGCAAGGGATCCCCGGTCACGATCATCCGCGACCTTAGCTTTTCGGTGGCCCACTCGGAGTTTGTCTCGATTGTGGGGCCGAGCGGCTGCGGCAAGACGTCTCTTTTGAAGATGATAGCCGGCCTCAACACCAACCACGGCGGCACCCTTTACTTTCGGTTGCAGCCCGTCACCGGCCCCCTCAAGAGGGTGGGCATGGCCTTCCAAAACCCGGTGCTGCTGCCCTGGCGCACTACCTTACAGAACGTGTTGCTGCCTCTGGAAGTGGTAGAGCCCTACAAGCGCACCTTCCGGCAAAACCTGGCTCAGCACAAAAAGTCGGCGCTGGAGCTGTTGGCCGCCGTGGGCTTGGATGGTTTCCAAAAAGCCTATCCTTGGCAGCTTTCCGGGGGGATGCGGCAGCGGGTTGCCCTCTGTCGAGCTTTGATCCACCAGCCGGAGCTGTTGTTGCTGGATGAGCCCTTTGCCGCCCTGGATGCCTTCACCCGCGAGGAGATGTGGGAGATGTTGCAGCGGCTGTGGCTGCGCACCGGCTGCACGGCTATTCTCATCACTCACGATCTGCGGGAGGCGGTTTTCCTCTCCGATACCATTTATGTCATGGGGTCGCGGCCTAGCGAGATTGTCTTTACCCTCAAGGTAGATCTGCCCCGCCCGCGCCCGTTGGAGATCTGCCTGACGGACGAGTTTCACCACTTGGTTGCGGAAGTGCGCAAGCACATAAGGACTCCGTCCCGCTGACGCGAACGGCGCAGCAGCTAACCAAAGTTTTCTCGATAGATCGCCGCGCAACCCTGATGAAAAACTCCTTTGACCGATTTCTCCAGACGAAAGCGGCCTCGCTGCTCCTGCCGGTGGTCACCCTGCTGCTGACCCTTGGCCTTTGGGAGGCAGGGGTGCGGCTGTTGCAGGTTCCCCGCTTTGTTTTGCCTGCGCCCAGCGCGATCTGGCAGTCGATGCAGGAGTGGGACGAGGTGATCCTGGGGCACTCGCTGTTTACCCTCAGCTCAACCCTGCTGGCTTTTGGGCTGGCTTTGGTGGGCGGGATCTTGCTGGGATCCCTTATCGGCAGCTCCCGCCTGGCCCATCTGTGTCTGTACCCACTGCTGGTGGGGTTTAATACCATCCCCAAGGTGGCCCTGGTGCCGCTGCTGGCGATTTGGTTTGGCCTGGGCATGATCCCGGCGGTGATTACAGCTTTTTTGCTGGCCTTTTTCCCCATTGCCGTGAATGTGGCGGTGGGCCTGGAGACGGTGGAGCCAGAAATGCGCGATGTGCTGCGCTCCCTGGGGGCCAGCGGTTGGGAAATCTTCCTCAAGGTGGGGCTTCCCCACAGCTTGCCCTATCTGTTTGCCTCGCTGAAGGTGGCCATTTCGCTGGCCTTTGTCGGCGCGGTGATCGCGGAGACGGTGGCCTCTAACCGCGGGCTGGGCTACCTGATTGTGTCCGCCAGCTCTTCTTTTGATGTGCCCTTGGCCTTTGCCGGCTTGGTTGCCCTCGGCCTCATGGGTGTTCTGCTCTACTCTTTTTTCGCCGCTCTGGAGCGCTACCTCTTGGCCTGGCGGCAGTAGCGGGAGGGATCCCGACGGGAAAGCTGGCCCAAGCTAGCTCAAGTCGGGAAAGGTGGCCCGCACCGCCGGGTGGATGAGCTTTCCGCCCCGGATGTTGAGCCCCTTGGCCAGGCCCGGATCCTGCTCCAGGGCGGCGCTCAAGCCAAGGTTGGCCAACTTGAGGACGTAGGGGAGGGTGGCGTTGACCAGCGCCTGGGTCGAAGTCCAGGGGACGGCCCCCGGCATGTTGGGAACCCCGTAGTGCAAGACTCCGTGGGCTTCGTAAACCGGCTGGGCATGGGTGGTGACCTTGGTGGTGGCGATGCACCCCCCCTGATCCACGGCCACATCTACGATCAAAGAGCGGGGCCGCATCTGGGCCACCAGCTCTTCCTTCACCAAAACCGGGGCGCGGCTGCCCGGCACCAACACTGCTCCCACCACCAGGTCGGCCTCGCGGACGCACTCCTCGATGCTCTGGGCGGTGCTGTAGAGCAGCTCCACCCGCGACCCGAAGATCAGCTCCAGCTCGTTGAGGCGCTGCAGGTTGATGTCCAGAATCTGCACCCGCGCCCCCAGCCCGACGGCCATCTTGGCCGCCTCCGTACCCACCGTGCCCCCGCCCAGGATCACCACCCGCCCCGGCGGCACCCCTGGGATCCCGCCCAGCAACACGCCTCGCCCCCCCTGCTGACGGGTGAGGTAGTGGGCGCCAAATTGCACCGACAGCCGCCCGGCAA
Organism: Synechococcus sp. OH20; assembly: GCF_047502685.1. NCBI lineage: Bacteria > Bacillati > Cyanobacteriota > Cyanophyceae > Synechococcales > Synechococcaceae > Synechococcus > Synechococcus sp. OH20. Next base: position 32,419 of record NZ_JANSIQ010000010.1, read on the forward strand.
TCATGCTCATGGGCATCAAGAGGGGCAGGGATCCGTCGGGCAGCTCCACCGTCTCGTAGGCCAGGCAGGTGGCCCCCGAACGCAGCAGGGCCTGGGTCAGCTCGCGGCTGGCCGCCAGGTGCAAGTAGGTAAACAGGATGAGATCCGGATGGAGCAAGGGATACTCGGCGGGCAGGGGCTCTTTGACCTTCACCACCAACTGCTGCCGGTAGATCTCCTCGGGCGTAGCGGCCAGCTTGGCCCCCGCTTTTTGGTAGTCTTCGTCGCTAAAGCCTGCCCCCTGGCCGGCTTGGGTCTCCACCCACACCTGGTGCCCCTGCTCAGTCAAGGCCCGCACCGCCGCGGGCGTCAGGCCGACGCGAAACTCCTGCTCTTTGATCTCTTTGGGCACGCCAATGCGCATAGGGATCCCCACAGGGCTGTTCTCCAGTCTAGACAGACCGGCGCTGGGATGGGATCCCTGGCCTGCGCAGACCGGCCAAAATCCCTACCTTTTCCCCGCAAGGGGACGGAAATTCTGTTGAGGGGATCCGGTGGATCCCTGGCTAGGTTGGGGGTTGCTCCGCCCGGAAGGGATCCCTAGCGCAGGAAGCGGGCCAACAGCAGCAGGCCGAGGCTGCCAAAGAGGAGGTTGAAGCTCCAGGCTGCTGCCCAGGGGGGAAGGGCTCCTGCTTCTCCCAGGCTGCGAGATACGCTCAGCACCACGTAGTAGGCAAACACCAACAGGATCCCGAAGACGACGCCGCCATAGCGGCCCACACGGCGAGCGGTGCTGGATCCCAGGGGAAGGGAAATCAGCACGGCAAAAAAGCTGGCCAGGGGCAGGGAAAAGCGCATGTGGAACTCGGTGCGCAAGGGCTGGGTATTGAGGTTGGAGCGGGCCAGGCGGGAGATGCGCTCCGCCAGCTCCGGTAGGCTGAGCTCGTTGGGGGGAACTGGCGGCTGCAACAGGGCGGCCAGATCTTGGGAGACCGCCAGCGGCTTGCGGTCGAAGGGCTCTTCGGCCAGGCTGAGGCCATCGGGGCCGTAGCGGTGGGTCACTCCTTCGCTGAGGGTCCAGTCCAGGCCATTCCACACCGCCTGGGCCGCCAGCGTCACTTCCGCCAACTGGTACTTGCCCCCCGGCAAGGGATCCACCTGCAAGATGGTGACATCCTGCATGGTATTTAGCCGCGGATCCACCTGGCGGATGAAAAACCAGAGGTTGTCTAAGGACTCCGTCCCGCCAACGCGAGCGGTCTTGAAAAAGACGTCGTATTGCACCGGGCTTGTAGCTTGGGCCAGGAGCGCCTGCTGGTCAATGCGGCGGATTTCCCGTTTGCTGGCCGGCAAGAGCACGTTGCTGATCAAAAAAGCGCTCAGGCTCATGAGCAGCCCCACCAGCAACAGGGGACGAAAGATGCGCGTAAACGGGATCCCGGCTGCCCGCATGGCGGTAATCTCGCTGTTGCCGCTCAGCTTGCCCAAGGTGAGCATGGTGGCAAAAAAAGCAGCGATGGGCATGCCCAGCACCACCATCTCCGGCAGATCCAACATCAAGAGCCGCAACACCGTCAGGGGCGGTACGGATCCCTCGACCAGCCGCTCGGCCAGGGTAAAGAGCCGGCCCGCCAAAAGCAGCAGGGTTCCCCCAGCTATACCGGCCAAAAGGGGGGTGAGCATCTGTCCAAAGAGGTAGCGCTCCAGCAGCCAGAACTTGGTGAACAAGCGGGCCATGGGCAAAAGTTGAGGGATTAGGGCTATTTCAAGCTAGCGTGAACGGTTCTCCGGCATTCCCTCACCCCCGGCCCCTCTCCCAGAGGGACTGCCCTCACCCCCGGCCCCTCTCCCAGAGGGAGCATTCCCTCACCCCCGGCCCCTCTCCCTCTGGGAGAGGGGAGCTGGTCATTGGCTCTGGATCAGGGCCGTAGGGAGGCTGGCGGTTCGGCGGGAGGGGGTAAGGGCTCGCTGCTGCCGCCGGGATCCAAGCGGGAATTGGGGGGCGAAGGGTCGGGATCCAGTTTGGCCCCCCAGGTGGCCAGGTAGGCTCTTTGTTCGGGGGAAAGGCGACGCACCCGGCGGAAGTCCGCGCCGGCCACGATGGCGCCGGCATAGGCTCCCGTTTTGAAATCGGGCTTTTGTCCTGGCTGGGCCGGGGAAGCGGTCTGCAGGGATCCCACAAACAGCAAAGCGCGGTAGAGATCGGCCCCGCGCAGGTCGGCATTGCGCAGATTGGCCCCGCAGAGGTTGGTGTGGCTGAGGTCGCAATCCTGCAGGTTGGCTCCTTCCAGGCTGGCCTCGCTGAAATCCACCCCCCGCAACAGGGTGCCATGCAGGTCGGCCCCTTCCAGCATGGTGCCCAGGTTAACCACGCGGATCCCGTTGAGGCGATCCCGCTGGTAGCCGCCTTTGCCGTCCAAAATGGGCCGGCCCAGGTGTTCGTCGCGGCGCAGGGGGCTGAGCAAATTGGCGGTGGAGAGGAAGCGCAGAATCTTGGCTTTGCCGAAGCGATCCACGCCGTTGAGGAGCGCCGCCGTGCGCCCGGCAGCGATGGCCCGCTCCAGGGGCCAGTCGTCCAACTGCCCATCAGGGGAGAGAACCAGGTTGGAGATGCCCTCGAAGTAGGCGTCGATGGTCTGCTGCTGGGTGATGATGTTCTGCTGGATGGTGAGGTCGCGGGAGATGACGTACTGCCGCCAGGCGATGTAGGCGGCTAGAAGAGCAATCAGGATCTGGCCTGTAGCCCCGAACACCTCCCCCAAAGCCCCAATCGCCTCCCAGCTCAGGGATCGCAGGGTTGAGAGAACCCCACTCCAGACCACTGCTCCTGCCACGGCCAAGCCGAGGGCTGCTGCCGCCCATCCCAGGCTGGGCCACGTGGTTAGCCACTGCCAGAGATCGCGCCCAATCTGCACCCAGAGCGGCTGCCCCCACCAGCCGGCCAAGCCCAGCCAAGCCAGCACCGCCCCCCAGCCCAAAACTGGCTGCCCTGTCAACCCCGCCAGCGCCAGCAGCCCCGCCGGGATCCCCAACAGCAGCAGATTAAGCAGGGGGCGCCCAGACGAGAGGGAAGCCAGCGGCAACTCTTGGGAGGAGCCTTCGCGGGCAAGGGCTTCTTCGGTCATGGCAAGGGTATACTCTAGGGGTAGCGTTGGATCTACAAAAAAAGCCTGCGTCAGTCCGTATTTGGAGTTGGGGAAGAGGGCAGGATCCCGCCTCTCGGGTTTGGTAGGATAGCCTCGACCCTCCTTCCTTCTCTGGCCCAGCCTGGTGTGAGGATGACTCCTATGATCGCTTCCTTATCGTTTATCCGTCTGCAGAAATCCGGCGAACACCAATTTACAGCAGTCCTGCCTGACTTGTGGTTGCAGCGTCACGGCTCCGCAACCCTGGCACGACTGGCCGCCTCTCTGCTGTTGAGCACCAGCCTACTGCTGGCGGCAGGAAGGGATCCCAGTTGGGCGCAAACTTCCCTGGACACCGGCCTTTTGGAGAAGCAGGCCCTGCCCCAGGCGCCACCGCTGCCGGACGACCGCCCGGCCATTTTTGTCGATGCCGCCAACGGCAGCGATACCCAAGGGGATGGATCCCGCAACAACCCCTTCAAGACCATCACCCATGCCATTGGACGGGCGCCAGCGGGCAGCATTATCCAGCTTCTGCCAGGGATCTACAGCGCAGAAAGCGGCGAAGTCTTCCCCATCCGCCTCAAGGCTGGCCTTATCTTGCGCGGGGACGAGTCCAACCTAGGGGAGGGCTACCTCATCGATGGCGGCGGCACCTACATGAGCCCGACCCTGGCCCGGCAAAATGTTGCTCTGCTGGCCGAGACCGGCTCAGAGGTGCGCGGAGTTACCCTGCGCAACCAGGGGCGGCGCGGCTATGCCCTCTGGATAGAATCGGCTTCCCCCCGCATTCTCAACAACAGCTTTGTGGGCAGCATCCACGACGGCATTTTCATTGCTGGCGCCTCCAACCCCTGGATAGAGGGCAACCGCTTCTACAAAAATGGGGCCAACGGCATCTCCGTCTTGGGCACCTCCCAGCCCACCATTGTCAACAACCTCTTCCAAGAGACCGGCTTTGGCCTCACCATCGACCAGCGCTCGGCGCCGATGGTGCGCAACAACCGCATCCTGCAAAACCGCACCGGCATTGTGGTTGGCGGCAGCGCCCGGCCCATCTTGCGCAACAATCTCATTGCCCGCAACCTGGAGACTGGCCTGACAGCTATCACCAACGCCCAGCCCGATCTGGGCACGGCCTCGGATCCCGGCAACAACATTTTTGAGGGCAACGGCCAGTACGACATCCACAACGCCACCCGCGGCCTGCGCCTCAACGCCAACGGCAACCAACTGGCGGGCAAAACCAAAGGGGAGCTGGATCTAGCGGGCCAAACCACGGTTGCTGCTCTGCCCAGCAGCGCCCCACCACCCATTGCTGCCGGCGGCCTGACGCTGCCCAGCGCTCCCCCGGCTCCCAGCCGGGATCCCCAGCCGGCGGCGGCCAAGCCAGCCGAAACTTCCACAAACCTACCGGTGGTGGCGGTGCCGCAATCGACAGCCCCCCTTCCCCCTCCTGCAGCGGGCTCGGGGGGGCGTATTTTGCCCAGCGGCCCCAGCCAGCCGTCAAGCACGCAACCCCAGGAGTTTGTTGCCGTCCCCTTCACCCCCGATGGCTCTACCACGCCTGCCCAGCCGGTTGAGCCGGCTCCTGCCGCCCCTGTCCGCCAGGCCTCTGCAGCTCCTCTTACCGACATCACCACCCTGCTGCCGCCGCCGGCCCGCCGCCAAGCCAGAGAAAACCCTCCTACCTCCTCCTCTGCACCCTCAAGCTCGGCCCCAGCTCCTCCTGCTCAGGCTGCCGACAAGGACTCCGTCCCGCTGACGCGAGCGGCAACCCAGTTTCGCGTCTTGGTGACCCCCAAGGGCAGCGACGATTTGCAGCGGCTGCGGCAGCTCGTCCCCGAAGCGGTGGAGACCGTGTTCAACGGCAGGACGATGCTGCAGGCCGGCCTCTACGACAGCCGCAGCCAGGCCCAGTCAGTCCTGGATCGCCTGTTGGACGCCGGCTTTGACGCAGTGGCGGAGATGATCTTCCGTTGATATCACTGCCCAGGGATCCCCCCCGGCAGGATAGGAACTCCCGAGCAGGGGATGTATGATGCCTAGCACGGCTTTTTCCAAAAGGACTGCGGAGAAAGCCGTGCCGTCGGGTTGCTCTGGGGATCAGCCAGGGCAAGCAATGGGGAAAGTCCGGTGCAAATCCGGCGCTGTGCCGCAACTGTGATGGGCTAAGGCCCTCAGTCAGGATGCCCGCCTGCGGCTTTGGCTCACAGCTTAGCTCTTCCGCGTCGCACGGAAGCAGGAGAAAGCGGATGAAAGTAATTGTTGTATGTCTCAGCCTTGGGCTGGGGAGCTGGAGTTTGGGGATCCCAGCCTGGGCGCAAGCGGTCTTGGACACCAGTCTTAGTGCCGAGATTTTCAATCAACCCGTCACCACACCGTTTCGCCGCCCTGGCTTGCTGCGGGACTCTTCGCGCCCAGTCTATGTCATCACCCGCCAGCAGATGCGCGAGCAAGGGGCAAGGACGGTGCAAGAAGCCCTGCGCTATCTGCCTGGGATCCTCAGCGATGGCACAGCGGGAACTCAGTTGGGAGCTCTTAGCTCTCAATTCATGCGAGGGGCGCGAACGGCGCAGGTGTTGGTGCTCTTGGACGGCCGCCCCCTCAACGATCTGGGCTTCTTTGGGGGGTTTGACCTCTCTCAACTCACCACAGATATTGTCGAGCGAATTGAAGTCTCTCCCGGTGGCGGCTCTACTCTGTATGGCTCGGATGCTGTTGGCGGCGTGATCAACATCGTTACGGTGGAGCCACAGCCAGAAACGGAGACGGTGCTGGAAGCGGCGGTCGGCAGCTACGGCCTCAATGAGCAAGGGATCCAAAGTCGGGGCCAAGCCCAGGATCTGGGCTGGGTGCTCAGCTATCGCCGTCTGAAAAGTAACAACGACTTTCCCTTTGCAATTGAGCGGCTGGGCAAGTCAGGCAAGCGGGAAAACTCGGCGGTGGAGTACCACAACTTGCAGGCCAAGCTTACCTGGCAACTGGCCAAAGACCAAGTCCTAACAGCCAACGCCCTCTACCTCAATAAAGCCTTTCGTGTGCCCGGCAGTGTGGAATTTCCCTCTCCCGATGCAGAGCAAAACACCAACGATCTGCTGCTGGATCTCAGTTGGCTGTGGACTCAGGCAACAGGATCCCTGCAGGCAAGAGTCTTTTTTGACGATCTCAACTACCGTTTCAGTGCTCCGCAAAGCCAGGGATCCCGCGACGTCATCCTGCGCAATGGCTGGGGATCCCAGCTGCAGTATGCTTGGCAAGCCGGCGAAAACCTAGAGGGAGTTTTGGGGGTAGATTATCGCTCCATCTCAGCTCGCAATACAACTTTTTCCTTTGCCAACGGTTCTGCCAATATCAACTACGACGATACGGTTAACCAGGGCGCCCTGTTTGCCCGCCTGGATTACAGCCCGGATCCCAACTTCCACCTTGATCTGGGCATTCGCCAGGACTTCAGCAGTTTGGCCAATGGCTCGGCCACCTCGCCGGCTGTGGGGATCCGCTGGACAGTGGCGGAAGGCACCACCTTGAGAGCCAACTACGCCAGCAGCTTTCGCACCCCCTTGATCTCGGAATTATTCTTTCGGCTGCGAGGCTTTTTTGAAGTGGATGGCAACCCCAATCTCCGCCCAGAGCGAGGGGAGAGCTTTGACGTTGGCTTGGATCAGAGCCTGGGAGATTTTGGCCTGCTGCGGCTAACGTTTGCCCACAACCGCATCCGCGATGGCATCACCTTTGTCAGCCTGGGGCCGCGCCAGGGAACCTATGAGAATATTGGGCTGGTCGAATACACCGGCCTGGAAGCGGCTTTGGATTTGCGTTTGGGGGAAAACTGGACGCTTTTTGCCAACTACACCCTCAATGATCCCATCATCCGCGCTGCACTTAACCCGGCCACAGTTGGCAAACAGCTAGCCTTTGTGGGAGCCGATAGCTTCAACCTAGGCCTAACCTATCGCCATGAGCAGGGCGGGTACGGCTCGATCTTGGTCCATCACATTGGGAGCTTTTTTACCAACAACTCCAATACGGAATCCCTTCCAGGCTATACCACCGTGGCTTTGCGGGGAGGGATCCCGTTGACTGAGGCCCTGAGCCTAGAGTTGGGGATCGACAACCTGCTGGATGAGCAGTATGAAGTTTTCCCCGGCTATCCCGGCGTTGGCCGCACGCTGAGGATGAACTTGCGGGGGCAATTTTAGCATCCTCTCGGGCTATTTTTGGCTAACTATCTAGAACAAGCTGCCCTAGTGGAATTGTCTGCTTTGCAGTGGAGTTTGGATACAACTCTATGGTGAGCGCGACCAACTTTCCCTCTATTTCTCCATCGACAACTTTGGCTCAAGCTGAGTCTAAACATTGCCTCTGGGTTTGCACCACCTGTGGATCTCGCTGGGTCAACGGCCAAAAAGAAGGGATCAGCAAGGGAGAAATGCTCCTAGCTGCCTTGGAATCCCAAAGGCTCAATCCCCAACTGCAACTGAAGCCAGTTGCCTGTATGAGCGGCTGCAGCCACGCTTGTGTGGTTGCGCTGGCAGCCCCCCGAAAGATGACCTATGTCTTTGGCGATCTCGATCCAAAAGACGTGGAGCCAATCTTGCAAACGGCGGAGCTGTATTTGACAAAGCCCGATGGGATCCTGCCCTGGGCAGAGCGCCCCATCAAAAAGGGGGTGATTGCCCGCATTCCGCCAATCCAATAGGAGCAACCTATGGCTGTTTTCAATCCCTGGGTCACACCCTTAAATCAAACTTGGCAAGAGGTTTCCCCCACCGGCTGGACAACCGTTTACGAAGGGATCCCGGCTCACATCGACTGTCTTGGGCCGCTGCTCTATGGGCTCTTTCAGGAGCGCTGGGCCGAGATCCAAGTGGGCCAGGTGGTGGAGGGTGGCGTCCTGGAAGCGGCCTTCAAGGATCCCCCTGCTCTCTGTGTGCTCTACGACGGCTACTTGACCGTGGCCACGGAAACTTGGCATTTGCATCTGTGTTTGGAGGAACACCAGGGCGGCCCCTACCGCAGAACTCCTCCTGAGCTGCGCCGCAAAAGATTGGTCGGCCGCGCCGCACTCTATCGCCGCCTCAATCCGCAGGGCCAGCCTCGCCAATGGGGGATCCAGTTTTGGAACGGGGCAGAGGAATCGCTGCTGCAGATCTTTTTGCCCAGTCCCTTTTTGGGGCCAGGAGAAGACTACCTGCCCGAAGGCAAAGCCGACTATCAGCAGCTTTCCCTTTATGAACGCCTGCGAGCCATTTACGTCGAGGGAAAAGAGCGGATCCCTTACGCAGATAACCCTCTCAAGCGGCCCTATTTGGCGGTTTGCCGTTCCAGCCGCTGCTATCCTTCTCGCCACTATCAGCCGGTGGTGGAAGCTTTGCAATCGGCCCTGCGCGAGGCCAATCTGGATGTTCCGGTTATCACCTCAGGATGCCTAGAAGTCTGCCAACAAGGGCCGGTGGTTTTCTACTCTGGTGACCGCACCTGGTACAAGCAAGTCACACCCCCAGTAGCGCGGCAAATTGTCCAGGAGCACCTGCTGAACAAGTGTCCCTTAAAAGCTCACCTCTTTCCTGGGGATTAGCCTATGGTCAGCCTACAAGCTCTTGTCCAGTCCATCCCCAAAACCCGCCGCGGGATCCCGGAGGTCATTTGGATCCAAGCCACCCGCGATCTAGCCCAAGGTCGATTTTGGCCCAGCCTATTGACCACCATCGGCTGCCTTAGCAACATTGCCTATACCTGTACACTGCCTTTTGTAACTGTTGGCATCGTCACGGGCACCACGTTAACTCGCCAAAGGGCAATCGTCAGCGCTTCGATGATTTGGCTGGCCAACCAAATCTTTGGCTACACCTGGCACAACTATCCCCGTACCCCTGATTCTTTGGCTTGGGGGTTGGTCTTGGGGATCGGCACGGTGGGGGTGGCGTGGCTGGCCAGCTATCGCCCGCTCTTTTTCCAGCCCCACCCTGTCCAACCTCGGCAATGGCTGCGCAATTACCTTTGGATCCTGGTCATGCTGATCCTAGGGTTCCTTGCTTTTGAAGGGCTAATCTTGGCAGCCGGCCTGGTGCTGGGCGGAACAGAGGGCTTGACCCTGCCCATCTTGGGCAAGATCTGGTTGCACGACTGGCTGTGGACGGGCTTTTGGCTTGGGATCCACGCGCTGCTGGCCTGGGACAGAGGACGCCGCCGACTGGAGTTGGCGAGAGCCCACCTCAGCGGGCTGGGGTATCCCCAAGAGAGATCCAGGCCAGAATAGGGGTGACCTGCGCGCGAGGGATCCCTTTGCAGCCCGCTCAGCTCGACAACTCCCCCTTTGACCGGCTCGTGGACTACGTCCCGCTGACGCGATCGGCTTCCTGCCGCTTGCTGCTGTTGAGCGGCAAGGGGGGCGTGGGCAAAACCACCCTAGCCTGTGCCCTGGCCCGTCACCTAGCCCAGAGGCAACCAGAGCGCCGTCTGCTGTTGTTGTCCACCGATCCGGCCCACTCCCTGGGGGATGTGCTGGGGATCCCGGTGGCCGACACCCCCCAACCCCTGCCGGAAAGTGCTCCGCACCGCTTGCGCGAATGGCCGAACTTGCAGGTGCGGGCTCTCCAGGCCGAGGTGCTGCTGCAGTCTTTCAAGCAGACCTACGGCCCTGCTCTGGAGCTCATTGCCGAGCGGGGCAGTTGGCTGGGGCGAGAGGATCTGTTGCCCCTTTGGGATCTGGACTGGCCGGGGGTGGACGAGCTGATGGCCATCCTCGAGGTCAACCGCCTGCTGGCAGGCCAAGAGGTGGACACAGTCATCCTGGACACGGCCCCCACCGGCCACACCCTGCGGCTGTTGGAGTTGCCCGACTTTTTGGATAATCTGCTGGCGGTGTTTGCCACCTTCCAGGCCAAGCACCGCGAGGTTGTCCAATCCCTGACGGGCACCTATCGACCGGATGAGGCCGATGCCTTTTTGACCCGGCTACAAAGTGAGCTGGAGGGAGGCAAAGCCCGCCTCACCGACCCGGAGAGCACCTCTGCTTGGCTGGTGCTGATCCCGGAGCCCTTGAGCGTGGCGGAGACCCGCCGCTTCTGTCAACAACTGCAAAGCCGCCGTGTGCCTGTGGGGGGTCTTCTGGTCAACCAGGTGTTGCTAGGGACGGTGGCGGCCGCAGGGGAAAAAGCGGAAGCAACCCCCAGCCGCCCCTCGCCTCTCTACCTGGCCCGCCAGCAGGAGCAGTGGCGCTGGCTAAAAACGCTTCAAGAGGAGCTGCCTGGCTATCCCATCTGGGTTTGTCCCTATCAACTGGAGGAGCCGATTGGGCCGACGGCCCTGGACAAGCTGGTGCAGCAGCTTCGCCCCTTGCCAGAGGTGCTGCCGCAGTTGGCAGGGATCCCCGCCCCGGGGGAACTCTCCCCTTCGCCGCAGCGGGACGAAGTCCTTGGGATTGCTTCTGGGCAGAGCCAGGCTTTGGGCCTTCCAGATTTTTTGGCCCAAGGGATCCGCCTTGTGCTGGTGGGGGGCAAGGGTGGGGTGGGCAAGACCACGGTGGCCGGGGCCCTAGCCTGGAACCTGGCCCAGCGCCATCCCGACCAGCGGCTCTTACTGGTCTCCATCGACCCGGCCCACTCGCTGGGGGATCTGTTTCAGACGAAGCTGGGTCAGGAGCCGCTGCCGCTCTTGCCCAACCTGCTGGGCCAGGAGATCGAGGCGGCGGCAGTGCTGGAGCGCTTCCGCCAAGACTACCTGGAGGAGGTGGCGGCCATTTTGGCAGGCGAGGGGACGGCAGGGGTGGAAGTCCAGTACGACCCGCAGGCTTGGCGGCAGCTTTTGCAGATGCCCCCTCCCGGCCTGGACGAGGTGATGGCCCTGCTGACGGTGCTGGAACAAGAAGCCAGCGGCCAGTTCAACCTGGTGGTGGTGGATACCGCCCCCACCGGCCATCTCCTGCGCTTTTTGCAGATGCCGCAGGCCCTAGAAGGCTGGGTGAGCTTGGCCCTGAAGCTGTGGCTAAAGTACCGCGACGTGGTGGGCAGGCCGGAATGGGCGCAGCGGCTGCGGGATCTCTTGGCCCAGGTGCGCCAGCTCCAGCGGCGGCTGCGGGATCCCCAGTTTGTTAGCTTTGTCCCCGTCTTCAACCCCGAACAGGCAGTTCTGGCCGAAACCGAGCGTCTTTTGGCGGAGTTGGATGCCCTGGGGATCCCCCATCCCTACGCCGTTCTCAATCGGGTTTGGCTAGAGGACTCCACCCCCTTGGGAGAGGCCCTCCGCCGCCGCCACCAAGCCCTTCTGGCCCAGCTCCCCCGGCGATTCTCCCAACAGGCCATCTTGATCATCCCCTTCGTGCATCCTCCCAGCTTGGAGAATATCGGCTCCTACTTATTTGCTCCCCAGGAGCCCTAACCTGGGGGTAGATCTTGCTCACCCAAACGGTATGGATCCCAGACTGGAAGAGCGCGCCCGCGAGCTGCGCGCCCTGCTGCAGAAGGCCAGCATCGCCTACTACGTCCACGATGCCCCCATCCTGGAAGACAGCGTTTACGACCGCCTCTACCGCGAGCTGCAAGAGCTGGAGCGGGCTTACCCCGAACTGGTCACCCCCGACAGCCCTACCCAGCGGGTGGGAGAAAAACCTGCAGAGCATTTTCCTACTGTCTTCCACCGCATCCCCCTCCACAGCTTGGAAAATGCTTTCAACCCAGAAGAGCTAGAGGAGTGGCAAGAGCGCCTGCTGCGAGTTTTGGGCCGCGACAGCGAGACAGAGGAGGAGCTGGAATACGTCTGTGAGCTGAAGATCGATGGCGCCGCCTTGGCCCTGACCTACCTCGATGGTCTTTTGGAGCGGGGCGCTACCCGGGGGGACGGTCAGGCCGGAGAGGACATCACCCCCAACGTGCGCGCCATTCGTTCCATTCCCCTGCGGCTGGCGACGGCAGATCCGCCTCCCGTTTTGGAGGTGCGGGGGGAAGTCTATCTGGCCCTGGCTGAGTTCGAGCGCATCAACCAAGAGCGCCGCTCCGCTGGGGATCCCCCCTTTGCCAACCCGCGCAACTGCGCCGCCGGCACCCTGCGCCAATTGGATAGCCGCGTTGTCGCCGCCCGCAAGCTCAGCTTTTTTGCCTATGCCCTCCACTGGCCAGAAGGCTGGCCGAGCGGGGATCCCCCGCAAACCCAGTGGCAGTGTCTGCAGCGGCTCAAGGAGCTGGGATTGCCCGTCAATCCTCTGTCCCAGGTGTGCCGGGGCTTGCAGGAGGTGATCCAATTTTACGAGCGGTGGCGGGGTGCCCAGCTCCCCTACGCCTGCGACGGCGTGGTGGTGAAGCTCAACTCCTTGCGGCTGCAAGAGGAGGCCGGCTTTACGCAAAAATTCCCCCGCTGGGCCATTGCCATCAAATACCCTGCCCAGGAAGTCCCCACCCGCATCCGCGCCATCGTGGCCAGCGTAGGCCGCACCGGAGCCGTCACCCCGGTGGCAGAGCTGGAGCCCGTGCTTCTGGCCGGCACCACCGTCAGCCGCGCCAGCCTGCACAATGCCGATCGCCTCGAGGAGCTGGATGTGCACATCGGCGACACGGCCATCGTGCGCAAAGCCGGGGAGATCATCCCCGAGGTGGTGGGGATCCTCAAAGAGTTGCGCCCCCCCGACGCTGTTCCCTACCGCCTGCCCAGCCACTGCCCCGAATGCCACACCCCCCTGGTTCGCCCTGCCGGCGAGGCGATAACCCGCTGCCCCAACCCAGACTGCCCGGCCAAGATCAGGGGGGAACTGCAGCACTGGGCCAGCCGCGACGCTTTGGATATCGAGGGCTTAGGGGAAAAGCGAGTAGCCCAGTTGGTGGAAAAGCTGGGGGTGCGCACCGTGGCCGACCTCTACCGCCTCGCCCCGGAACAGTTGGAGAGTTTGGCAGGGATGGGATCCCGTTCCAGCCAGAAGCTGGTGCAGGCCATTCAGCGCTCCCGCCAACAGCCCTGGGAGCGGGTGCTATATGGATTGGGGATCCCCCATGTGGGGGTGGTGACCGCCCAGACTTTGGCCCAGCATTTCCCCGCCCCAGAACTCTTAGCCCAGGCCAGGGCTGAAGACATCGCCCAGATCTACGGGATAGGGGCGGAAATTGCCGAGGCGGTGGTGGCCTGGTTTGCCGATCCCGCCCACCAGAAGTTGTTGCAGGAGCTGGGGGAGCTGGGGATCCCTGCCCTGCCCCAGCAGAAGGCCCCTGCTGTTTCCCAGGTGCTGGCCGGGAAGAAGTTTGTAATCACTGGCACCTTGCCCACCCTCTCCCGCCAGCAGGCCAAGGCTTGGATTGAGAGCCGCGGCGGCAAAGTGACCGCCAGCGTCAGCCGCCAAACCGACTATGTGGTGGTGGGGTCGGATCCCGGCTCCAAGCTCAAGCAGGCGCAAGAATTGGGGATCCCCCTGCTGAGCGAAGCGGAGCTGTTGGCCCTGGAATCCGGTGATCCGCAGCCTTGACAGGGGTAGATCCCCAGAAAACTTGGGGAAAGTGGGTTGTTCTAACGGCAGGGATGATTTATGATTCAACTCTAGTGAGGAGTGGACGCCAATAGGGGGGAAGCGAACGAAACACGGACAGTTCCTTCCCCTTTTTGGTTGCCAACAAAGGCCGTCACACCCCCCCGAAAGCATCCAACTTAACTGAAAGATCCCTTGGCCTTCGATAGCCATCTTTGCCAGGGCCGGGTAAGTTCTACTATGATGGGATCAGCGGAGACGCATGTTTCCGTTCACTCCTCACACCATCTGCCGCTCGGCGTTCAGTCGGGCGGTTTTTCTGTAGACCTGTCTAGGGGGGTCACAGTTATCTCACAAGAATCTCTGAGCACTTCGCCTGGGAACAAGCCCAGCGGAGATGCTAGACTGATAGACCAGTGAGTTCCACCCGCCTCGGCATTCCTACACTCTCATAGCCGATTTGCCCCACGCTTTGATTTGTTTGAATGTCCAGTCTTCTTCTGGCTTTTGCCGGATAGGATAGCCAAGAACAAGCAGCAACGAGGATCCCATGGCCAAATATGACTCCCACTTAAGGTGCTCCTTCTGCAATAAGTCCCAGGATCAAGTGCGCAAGTTGATTGCAGGGCCGGGGGTCTACATTTGTGACGAGTGTGTGGAGCTCTGCAACGAAATTTTGGATGAGGAGCTCTACGACGGCAACCCTCCTGCTACTGCTGCCACTGCCCCTGCCCCCAGTCGTCGCGAAACCACCAAGAAATCTTTTCGCAGCCTGCCTTCTCTGGCGCAGTTGCCTAAGCCGCGCGAGATCATGCGTTATCTTGACCAATATGTGATCGGCCAAGAGAAGGCCAAGAAGGTCTTGTCGGTGGCGGTGTACAACCACTACAAGCGCCTAGCGGCCAAGGCCAACCCCAGCAGCCTCGGAGCTGCGGAGCTGGATGAGGTGGAGCTGCAAAAGTCCAACATCTTGATCATCGGCCCCACCGGCTCCGGCAAAACCCTGCTGGCCGAAACCCTGGCCCGCATGTTGGATGTGCCCTTTGCTGTTGCCGATGCCACCACCCTCACCGAAGCCGGCTACGTCGGCGAAGATGTGGAAAACATCCTGTTGCGCCTGCTGCAGGTGGCGGACATGGATGTGGAAGCAGCCCAGCGCGGCATCATCTACATCGACGAAATCGACAAAATTGCCCGCAAGAGCGAAAACCCCTCCATTACCCGCGACGTTTCCGGCGAAGGGGTGCAGCAGGCTTTGCTGAAGATGCTGGAAGGCACCATCGCCAACGTGCCCCCCCAAGGCGGACGCAAGCACCCCTACCAAGACTGCATTCAAATCGATACTTCGAATATCCTCTTTATCTGCGGGGGCGCTTTTGTCGGCCTAGAGAAGGTAATCGAGCAGCGCATCGGCAAAAAGTCGATGGGCTTTATCAAGCCAGGGGAGCAGCTAGCAGTTACCCGTGAGCAGCGCATGGCCAACGCCCTCAAGGCTTTGGAGCCGGAGGATTTGATCAAGTACGGCATGATCCCCGAATTCACGGGACGAATTCCGGTGGTGGCCACTTTGGATCCGCTGGATGAGAAGGCGCTGGAGGCCATCTTGACGCAGCCTAAGAATGCCATTCTCAAACAGGCGCAAAAGCTGTTGCGCATGGACGGGGTGGAGCTGGAGTTCGAGCCGGCTGCCATTTCTGCCATTGCCAAGGAAGCCTACCGTCGCAAAACGGGGGCGCGGGCGTTGCGGGCCATTGTGGAGGAGCTAATGCTGGATGTAATGTACGAGGCGCCCTCCCGCCGTGACCTAAAGTACATCCGCATCACCGCCGAGATGGTGGAGCGCCGTTCCACGCACGAGCTGATCCCTCACCCTTCCACCCTGCCCAAGCCTGAGTCTGCCTAGGATCTCAGCCCTGCCCGATCCCTGCTGCGTCAGCCTATGATTGGTGTTTGGTTTTGAAGTAAAGGGCAAGGGGGCGCATGGGGCGAGCGGATCGCGAGTATGCGGTGATCGGTCTGGGACGCTTCGGCACGAGTTTGGCCCTCACGCTGATGGAGCGGGGGCACAATGTTTTGGGGATCGACCGCAGCCGGGAGATCGTGCAGCGTCTGGCGGATCAACTGACGCAGGTGGTGGCTCTGGATTCCAGCGATGAGGATGCGCTGCGAGCGGTGGATATTCTCTCCTTCGACACGGTGGTGGTGGCCATCGGCAGCGATTTCGAGAGCAATTTGCTGACGACGGTGGCCCTCAAGAGCTTAGGGGTGCGCAACGTGGTTTGCAAGGCTTCGACGGAGCGGCAGCGCTCGATTCTCTTGCGGGTGGGCGCCGATCGGGTGGTGTTGCCGGAGCAGGAGGCGGGCCGGCGTCTGGCTCAGGTGTTGACGGCACCAGGGATCCTGGATCAATTGGAGCTGGAGCCGGGCTACGGCATTACCGAGCTGGAGGTGCCGGAGGCGTTGGTGGGCCATACGCTGGCGGAGTCGGACTTGCGTCGCCGCTTTGGCATCACGGTCTTGGTGGTGAAGCGAAAACAATCATTGGTGGTCTCACCGCCAGCAGACTACCTGTTGGAGAAGGGAGATCTGCTGGTGGTGCTGGGGGCCAATACCAATATCTCGCGGCTGAACGAGATGTAAGGGGGGATCCGATGAGAGAGGGTTGTGTCCCGCCGTCGCAACCCGAGGGGGCTGGGGGCTGGGGGTCTGCCCGAGCTGCGGGAAGCCCTCGCCTGATGCTGCCTCAGTCCTCTTGGATCCCGGCCAACCGCTTGCATCGGCTCGTTTTTGGGGACAGGCGTCGCCCGCTGCCGCCGCCTCTGCGCCTGGTCGCAGGGTTGGGCCTGCTGGCGGTGGTGGGAACTTTGCTGCTGATGCTGCCGGGGATCGGGCGCGGAGATCCCTTGAGCTGGAATGAGGCGCTATTCACGGCCATGTCCGCCCTGAGCGTAACGGGGCTCTCGACGATTGTGGCGGCGGAGGATCTCACTCTGTTCGGCCAGATCGTCTTGCTGCTGTTGATCCAAATTGGCGGGGTAGGCTTCATGGTGCTGGCGGTGGTGGTGTTCCAACTGATCGGGCGGCGCATCTCCCTGCTCAACCGCTTGGCGCTGTGCAATTCGCTGGGCCTGATCGATCCGGGGGCCATTCTGGAATTGACGCGGCGGGTGTTGATCGGGGTCACCCTGATCGAGCTGGGAGGGGCCCTGCTGCTCTGGGTGCATTGGCGGGATCTCTACGGGCCAGGTCGGGCGGTTTTTCTGGCCATTTTTCACGCCGTGTCAGCTTTCTGTAATGCGGGGTTCGACCTATTTGGGCAGGAGGGGATCCCTACGGATGGCCTGTCGCTGGCGATCTTGGGCGCTCTGATTTTTATTGGCGGCTTGGGCATCCCGGTTTTGTCGGATTTGTTAACTTGGCCGCGGGGCCACCGTCCCTCTCTGCACACCCGCATCACTCTAGTTGTGGTAGTGGTCTTGCTCTGCACAGGCGGCTTGGGGATGTTCTTGGCCGAGAGTTTGCCTGAGGGATCCCTGCGGGAGCTGAACTGGCCCCGCCGCTTGGGCCTGACGTTTTTTCAATCGGTTTCGGCTCGTACCGCCGGGTTCGCCGGGATCCCCATTGAGGATTTGACCCCGGCAAGTCGGTTGTTGCTGATGGCTCTCATGTTTATCGGGGCAGCTCCGGCTTCTATGGGGGGTGGCATCACCACCGGAACCTTGGCGGTGTTGGTGCTGGCCCTGTGGGGCTATGCCCGCGGCCTGCCCAGCGCCCAGATTGCCGGGCGCAGTTTGGATCCCTCGATGGTGCGCAAGGCGGCGGCGGTGCTGACGGTTTCTCTGTTTGTGGTGCTGTTGGCGGCCTGGCTGATCTTGATTTCCCACGGCAACAGCAGGCTGGATCCGGTGTTGTTTGAAGTGATCTCCGCTTTTGCCACCTGCGGTCTCTCGACGGGGTTTACCGGGGAGCTGAACTTGTTTGGCCAACTGATCATCGTTTTGGTGATGTTCTGGGGCCGCTTGGGGGCACTGACCATCGTCTTGGCTTTGGCCCAACAGCAGCCCCGCCCGTTGGTGACCTACCCTGAAGAGTCGATCTTAATCGGTTAGCTAAGGCAGTCTTCGTTAGACTGGGTATCGGAGTTCTCTGTCTCTCGCGTTGCCAGGAGCCATCCGTGTCCAAGTTCCTTCTCATCGGTTCTACTGAGCCCTTCAGCGGCAAGTCGGCAGCCATCTTGGGTTTGGCCAAGCATTTGCAGCGGCAGGGGGTGCAAGTTACCTACAGCAAGCCGATTGGATCGTGGGCTAGAGAGGATGGCTCCCTGGAAGGGATGGATCCGGATATGCGCTTTGTAGCGGAGACGCTGCGGCTGACTCAGATGCCTCCCATGCTTCTCCAGCTCAACGAAGAGGCGTTGCTGGCTCACATCCAGCAGTCGCTGGAGAAGCTGGCCCCCGCCTGCTCCGTTGCCCCTCTGCTGGAGTTTGCCGAGGGATCCGCTGCGGATTTGATCCTGCTAGAGGGCCCCGCCGATCTCTACGAGGGAGAGTTGTTTGGCCTCTCCTTGGCCAAAATGGCCCAAGCCCTGGATGCTCAGGTACTGCTGATCAACCGCTACCACTCCCCTTTGGCGGTCGATTCTCTTCTCTTTGCCCACCGCCAACTGGGATCCCATTTGGCCGGCGTGCTGCTCAACG
Organism: Synechococcus sp. OH20; assembly: GCF_047502685.1. Lineage (NCBI taxonomy): Bacteria > Bacillati > Cyanobacteriota > Cyanophyceae > Synechococcales > Synechococcaceae > Synechococcus > Synechococcus sp. OH20. Next base: position 50,670 of record NZ_JANSIQ010000010.1, read on the forward strand.
ATGTGCCGCCCGACCAGATGGAGCCCACCAAGACCACCGTTCGACCCTTCCTGGAGGCGAAAGGGATCCCGGTTTTGGGCATTTTGCCCTCCCACCGCATTTTGCGCAGCATCAGCGTCGGCGAGCTGGCGCGGCAACTGGAGGCCGAGGTGCTCTGCTGCCCAGATCGCCTGGATTTGATGGTAGAAAACATCGCCGTGGGGGCGATGAACGTCAACTCGGCCTTGAAGTACTTCCGCAAGCTGGAGCACAAGGCGGTGATCACCGGCGGAGACCGCACCGATATTCAACTGGCCGCCCTGGAAACTTCCACCCTCTGCCTGATCTTGACCGGCAAGCTGCCTCTGGATCCCCGCATTCAATCTCGAGCAGAAGAGCTGGAAGTGCCGATCCTCTCGGTGGATCTGGACACTTTCACCACCATTAACCGCATCGAACGGGTTTTTGGCCAAATTCGCCTCCATGAGGAGGTGAAAGTCCGCTGCATCCAGGAGCTAATGTCAGCAAATTTTGACTTTTCTCGCCTCTATGCTCATTTGGGCTTGACACAACCCCTAGTGTCAGCGGCGGGCACCTAAAAAAAATCATTATCAGACCTCTCTACCCCTAGTGCTTAATTAGATATTTTTTCAAAACTAAGCACTATACCTGATCAAGATGAAAATAAGCTCTGTTCTGGTGCGCTGGCTTCTAGTGTCTGATGCTTTCCAGCATCTGCAATGATTTCTGCAAAAAAACGCAGAGATCTCTCGCCGAGTTGGCCTACTCGCTGAATTGGGGGGATATCATGCGAGTATTCATCACCTCAACACACCACTCCTCCCCCAGGTTTTCTGGGGGTTTTTGTTTGCGCTGTTTTGGCAGGAGTTCCCTATCTCTATACCCTAACGGGGCTTATGCTGCTGATGGTGTGAAATAAGGCTTCGCTGACGCTGTTTCCACTAAATATCTACTAAGTAGTGGCGCTGACAGGCCTGGGGGGTTAAGATCCAGTGTCTGTTGTCGAGCAGGGATCCTGAATGATGGCCCAAGTCTCACGGACTCACAACCGTGGAGGAGCGCGCCCTAGCCGTCCGGTTGCTTGCCCCCACAGCGGCATCTTCACTGACGGGGGCTGTTCCCCCAATCCGGGGCCAGGGGGATGGGCGGTGGTGGTGGTTGAGGATGACCAGATTGTGGAAGAGTTTTGGGGAGGGGATCCCGCCAGCACCAACAACCGCATGGAATTGACCGGTCTCATTCGGGCCTTGCAATACTGCCGCGATACCCAGGACAACTGCATGGACACTATCTACAGCGACTCCCATCTCTGTGTGCAGACCTACAACGATTGGATGGAGCGCTGGGCAGCGCAGGGGTGGCGACGGCGTACGGGGCCGGTGGAAAACCTGGACTTGGTGCAAGAGCTGTATCAACTGAAACGGCAGTGCCCGCAGGTGCGGGTGGCCTGGATCCCGGCCCACCGAGGTCTGCGCTGGAACGAATATGTGGATGGGCTGGTCGCGCGCGCCCGATCCCGGTAGGCATTTCAAGTAACAATTTCTACATATTTTGGTGGGCGGGCCTGGGATCACAGACAGCCTTCGAGTTCATCGCTTATGCTCAAGAGGACGGCTCGTTGCAGGTGTGGTATGCAGGCCCAACTTTATCGTTGCCCCCGTCCGTTCTCCCTGACATTGATGGCGGTGGGGGGCTCTTGGCTTTTGGGCTCCTGTCAGCTCAGGGCACCCCAGGTGCAGTTGCCCGGCGACGTCCTGCCGGAGACGGCGCTGGTTCCCCAATCGGCACCCCTGGTGTTGGCCTTTTCCACCAAACCGGAAGAGGCGCTGCGCACCCACCCTGACCTTTTGGCCCGTTGGGAGAGCTGGACGGCAGAAGCTTGGGCCAGCACCGGCCAGGAGTTCTCCCGCGAGGAGATCCAGACCTGGGCCGGGGATCAATTCACGCTGGCGGTGGTGATCCCCAACCTGGTGCCGGGGGCTGCGGAACCGATGCCTGGGATCCTCTTTGGAGCCAGCACCCGCAACGCCGATCTGTCCAGGCAATTCCTGGCCCAAGTGCGGCAACAGGCAGAGGCGGAAGGGGCCAACTTCGAGCAGCGCCAGGAGCAAGGGGTGACTCTCTACGTGCAAACCAATGGGGAGCCGGGCGAACGGTGGGTGACTGCGGAGTTTGGCAACCGCTTCGTGGCCCTGGCCAACGATCCCAAGGTGATGGAGCAGGCAATTGCTGTCTATCGCGGCCAGGCGGAGCCCATTAGCCGCGCCGAAGCTTTCCAAGCTGCCGTGGGCGATCTCTACCAGAAGCCGGGCGCCCTGGCCTTTGCCTACTTCAACTTCCAGGCTTTGCAGGAGGATCCCGAGTCTTTCCGAGATTGGACGCGGGACTGGGATCCGGCGGAGCTGGGATCCCTGCAGCCGCTGCGCTCTTTGGCTATGGCTGCCCACTGGCGGGAGCAGGGCCTGCAGATGCGCCTACTCACCCAACTGGATCCCCAAACTCCCCTGCTGCGCAGGTGGCAGACTGCCCGGGGCGAGCTGATCCAGCGGCTGCCCGGCAGTGCCCTGGCGGTGATCACCACCCAGCAGGTTGCCCAACGCTGGCAGGCGGCTGTGGCGGAGCTGGAAGAGGATCCCCAGGCCAAAGAGTCCCTGGATGAACTGCGGGCCGAGTTCCGCACCAACACCCGCGTGGATCTGGATCGAGACCTGATGGCTTGGCTGGATGGGGAGATAGCCTTGCTGGTGGCGCCCGATGCCCAGGCCCACCCCCTCTTGCAAGGCATGGGGGCGGCTTTGATCATCGAGAGCAGCCAAAAAGACAAAGCCAACGCGGCCCTGGCCCAGTTGGATCGGCTGGCTCAGGAGTCGGGCGCGCGAGTAACGGAAGCCGATGGCCAGGTAACCTGGGCGGATCCCTTGTTTAACCGTCCGCTTCTAACCCGTGCCTGGGAAGGCAACTACCTGATGGTTACCACCAGCACGGCGGCGCTGCAAAGCCTTGCCCAGCGCCAGGGCCATCTGCTTCCTCAAACCGAGCCGCTGAAAACCCTCTACAACCAGTTGCCCAAGCCCAACTACGGCTACTTTTTGCTGAATTGGCGAGGCCTCCGCACGGTGCTAGAAGCCGCCTTGCCAGGTGGGCTGGCCAGCGTAGAGCCGGAAGCCCGCGAGCTGCTGACCCGCATCGATGGGGTGGGGATCACCAGCTACCCCGCCGGGGAGCATGCTTTTGGGCTGGAGCTGCTGGTTACCGTTCCGCCCAAGCCACAGCCGTAAGCTCCTTCTCCCCTCTCCCAGAGGGAGAGGGGCCGGGGGTGAGGGCAGCTCCCTCTGGGAGAGGGATCGGGGGTGAGGGCTACAACCGGATCAGGCCGTAGGTGAGGGCGTAGCGCACCAGCTCGGTGCGGCTGCTGGTGCCCGTCTTGTTGAGGAGGCGGGTGACGTATTTTTCCACGTTGCGCACGCTGGTTTGCAGTTGTTTGGCAATTTCTTTGTTCATCAGACCTTCTGCCACCTTCTCCAACACCTGCTGTTCCCGCGGCGTCAGCTCCACCTTAATCGGTGGGGGCAAAGGAGTTGGGGTGAGGGACTGGGAGGGACTGGTTGGGGGGAGAGTTCGCTCCGACAGCAGGGCGCGAATCGAGGCCAGCTCACGGGCCACCACTTCCGAGGGGCTAGCCGCGCGCGAGCGCTCGATGAGATTGGAGACAATGGCCACCAGCTCTTCCGGATCGAAGGGCTTGGGCAAGTAGGCATCGACGCCGGCCCGGTAGCCTTGGATGCGGTCGGCGGTCATCCCTTTAGCGGTGAGGAACACCACCGGCAGATGGCTGTAGGGCTCGAGTTTTCGCACTTGCGCCAAAAATTGGTAGCCGTCCATGCCCGGCATCATGATGTCGGAGATGATCAGTTGCGGTTGGGCCGTGCCGAGAAGCTGCAGAGCCTGCTGGGCGTTGGCAGCCGGGATCACCTCAAAGCCGCTGTCTTCTAGGTAGGCTTGCACTGCCTCCCGCAGACCTGGCTCGTCATCTACCAACAAGATGCGGGCCGAGGCAGGTTCGGGTTTGGCTTGAGCGGAGGGGGCCATTGGGCAGCTCCTGGATAGCTTTCAAGATTTTGGCTGGGAGAAACACCCTTGCTCACATTTTCAAGCTCTACTGGGCCGTGGGCAATCTGAGGCGAAAACAAGAGCCTTGGGGGGAGCTGTCCACGCGAAGGTCTCCTCCCATCTGGGTGGCCAAGTCGCGGCTAATGGCCAACCCCAGCCCCTGTCCTGGCTTAGAAAGATCCGCCCGAAAGAAAGGGTCAAAGATCCGCTCCAGGTTCTCGGGGTGGATGCCGGGGCCATTGTCACAGACGGCGATGGCTACTGACCGCTGCGAGTCAGGTGAGCAATCCTCAACCAACTCCACCTTCAGCCAAATCTGACCTGGGGGCGGGGTATATTTGCAGGCGTTGTCGATTAGGTTATCCAGCACCTGCCGCAGGGCGCGCGGATCGCCTTGTACAGGGGGCAGCGAAGGGGGCAGAACGGCCTGAAAGCGGTGTCCCTGGGTTTCCGCCAGGGCTTGATAAATGGGGATCCACTCCCGCAGCAGGTCAGGCAAGGAGAGGGACTGAAGTTGGAGAGGAGCCGGGATCCCGTCCAAACGCTCGAACTCCGCCAGCAGATCTTGCAGATGCTTGCACTCCTGTTCAATGCTCAGGCCAATCCAGTGGTTGCGATCTTCTGGGGGCAAGCGTTTTTGTAGTAACTTGGCCAACGTGCTCAGAGCGGTGAGAGGGTTGCGCATCTCGTGGAGCAAGGTGGAGAGCTGCTGCGCAGAGAGAGTTACCCCCTTGACTCTGGGATCCCCAGCTCCACAGGCAGGCTCTGGCTCTGGATGGTGTTCGGCAACTTTTCTGGCTCTCGGCATGGATCCAATCTCTAGACTCTCCCGGCGCTGGCAGATCGATCCTAGCCCCATCTCCCCTGCGATCCGCCACAAGGATATCGGGATGAGAGCGGGATCGGTGGCTCATAGCTGGCGGGGCAGGTAGATGTTGAGAATTTCCCCCCGGTGGGCGCGGTGGCGCACGGTGAGGTAGCCCCCCAAGGCGCGGAACAAGGTTTGGGTGACGGGAAGGCTGAGGCTCACTGCACCCGTATCCGGCTGCACGACCAACAACTGCCCAATGGCTTGGGGAGATTTGGGCTCTGAGTCGGCAGCGGCGTTGCTGGCCTCAGGTGTGTTGACCTGAAACTGGAGTTTGACCAGCTCGCCAGCGCTGACCAGCTGGGCGCGAATGTGGCTGCCGGCCGGTGTGCTGCGGGCAATGCGATCCACCATGCCGAACAGCACCGCTTCCAGCGCCTTGGGATCGCTGACCACATCCGGCAGCTCGTCGGGGATCTGCAGCTCCAGTTGGGATCCCCGTCGTTTCACCTGCTCCTGCCAGCGAGGTAGGTTTTGCCGCACCAAGTCCACCAACGCAATGGGCTCTAGCTGGAGCCGACGCCCTTCGCCGGGAGTGGCAGCGGGCATCACGGTTTCCGTGGCCTGGAAGAACAGCCCGAAGCGGTTGATCTGCTCGGTACATTCGCGATCGATTTTCTCTACGTATTCCCGTACCCGTGGCGGCAGGTCGCGCCGCTTCAGAATGAGACTGACCAAGGTGCGGATGGTGCTAAGGGGGGTCTGGATCTCGTGAATGAGAGCCCGCAACAGTTCTGCCTCCGAAAGGCTGCTCTGTTGACCAGAGGACTGGCTCTGGGGAGAGGAATCTGTGGGGGAAGGGGGAGAGGAAGCTGCCGAGAGCCGCCCCTTCTTGGTGTCTTCTGGCCGGGTTGGGGGCGCAGGGGAGTTCTCCACCTCAGCTCTAGCAGGGGGCAGGCAAGCGGGCGAGGAGCCCGATTCGGCCAAGTTCCCTAACAAAAGAAGGCTGCTGAAGCGGGCCAGCACCCGCACATGCGGCTGCATCAGTGGATAGTGGATGGCCAACTCTCGCCAAGCAGCAAGCTGATCCGGCCTGCCCTGTTGAACCCGCTGCTCCAGGCTTTGCCAAGCCCGATGCACCACCTCCGGCTCAAAAGACACCATCATGCCTCTTTGCCGCGTGTGGGGGTGATACCCTTGGGCGGCCACCGCCGAAAAAACAGGGGTGAGCACCAGCAAAAAAGGCTCCTCCACCAAGGGATCCCGCGGCAGGAGAGGGATCACCGTCTGGCCAGGGGTCAGGATCGACTCCGGCGACAGATCGGGGGTAAACAGCCAGGGGGCTTCGCGGGCCGGCTCTTGCAGCTTCAGGTTGGGTTCTGGGGCGTCGATGGGCAGCGGCAGCTGGGGCAGCGGATCCCGCACCACCCAGGGGGGCCACCAAGACACCGGCCCACCGATCACCACGCCAAACCGTCCCACCTCTTGCCATAGCTGGAGCAGGGCTGCCACCGTCTGCTGCCACGAGCGCTCTCCTGCTCCCGGCAACCATTCTGGCAAAGGCAGAGCAGCCCACAAGGCTTCCATCAAGGACAGAAATCGGCGGCTGTTCACAGATCCCTTTGTCCCACCCTTCCCCTGTAGGCTAGCGGTTGTGGTGCTCCCAGGACAGCGGAAAACCTCACCTGCTCCAGGGCGGATCCCCGCCTTGCTCACCCAATCCGTCCATCCGGCAGGGTTGCCCCGCGCAAATTGGCACCGCTGAGGTTAGCCGTGCTTAGATCGGCTCGGGTCAGGATCGCGTCGCCGAGATCGGCGTTTTCCAGGTTAGTGCGCCCCAAGTAGGCGTCCACCAGGTTGGCATGCCTCAAATCGGCCCCGGCCAGATTGGCCCGACTGAGATCCGTCCGCGCCAGCTTGGCCGAGCGCAGGCAACTGGCGGAAAAATCGGCCCCGGCCAGATCTGCCTCACTCAAGTTGGCTTCTGTCAGATTCACCTGGCGCAGTATCGCCTCCTTCAAATTGGCCCGCATCATCTGCACTCCTTGCAGGTTTGCTCCTGTAAAGGCAGCCCCCCTCAGGTCGGTCTCGCTCAGGATGGCTCCCTGCAAACAGGCCTGCTGCAGATTGGCCCCTTGCAAGTTGGCCCTGAGCAGGCTGGCCTCTTTGAGATTGGCCCCGCTCAGGTCGGCCCGCGTCAAATCCGCTCCCGCCAGGTTGGCTCCGCTCAGGTCGGCGCGGCTGAGATTGGCGTTGCGCAACACCGCTCCCCGACGACTATCGAGTCGCAAGTTGGCCCCCCGCAGACAAGCCCCCCCCAAGTTGGCGCTGGTGAGGTTAGCCCAGCGCAGATCCGCATCCAGCAGATTGGCATCCAGCAGCAGGGCCAGGGTCAGGTTGGCCCCATGCAAATCTGCCCCCTGCAAAGTGGCGCCGTGCAACTGAGCATCTCTGAGATCTGCCTCGCTCAAGTCCGCCTGGCTGAGGTTGGCCCCACCGAGGTTAGCCCCAACAAGGTTGGCCTTCTGCAGCTTGGCCCGCCCCAAAAAAGCAAAAATCAAATTGGCACTGCGCAGGTTGGCTTGCGAGAGATCCACCCCGATTAAATCGGCCCGGCTTAGATCCAGGGCGGCTAGGTTTTCGCCCGCAAAGTTAGTGCGTCCTGCCCGGTAGAGGCGGAGCAGCTCCTTGGCATCCATAGGTAGAGAGGGGGAGCTCAGATGAAGCAGTGAGGGGGGATCTAACTGGTGGCCATTCTAGAAGAAAATCACGACGTTTCCCCACCGCTCTGCGCCGCCCTCACCCCAGCCCCGCAACCCCCCCACCACCCCCCCCCCGGGGCTTAT